>JACRLA010000019.1 GCA_016215145.1 Chloroflexota bacterium | reverse complement strand
TCCACACCTACTACGGCAGCAGCCACGTCTTGCAAGGCGTTTCGCTCGACGTGAAGAACGGCGAGATCGTCGCGCTGTTGGGTCGCAACGGCGTGGGTAAATCCACGACGATCAACTCGATTATTGGATTCGCCCCGCCGCGTGATGGAAAAATTATTTTTGGGGAGACTGACGTCACGAAACTGAAACCGCACCGCACCTCTCAACTGGGAATTGGCTTGGTGCCGCAGGGGCGCGGAATCTTCCCGACCCTCACCGTCCGCGAGAACATCACCCTCGCCGCGCGCAAAGGCGAGTGGACTCTGGATCGTGTTCTCAAGCTGTTCCCGCATCTGGAACGGCGGCTAAAAAATCTTGGGTCGCAACTAAGCGGCGGCGAACAACAAATGCTGGCACTCGCCCGCGCGCTGATGATGAATCCCAAACTGATGTTGATGGATGAACCGTCTGAAGGACTCGCGCCGCTCATCGTCGCCGAGATCGGGCGTGTCATCGGGCAACTGCGCGATCAAGGGATTTCGATTCTGCTCGTCGAACAAAATTTATCGTTGGCTTTGCATTTAGCCAGCCGCGTCTACGTGATGAACAAAGGACAGATCGTCTACAACGGCTCGCCACTCGATCTCGAAGCCGACGAAGAAGTAAAACACAGATACTTGGGCGTGTAATCACGCATCATGCGAAGCGTCACGGAATATGCAATACAAACTACGTGACTCGAAGGGGTGATGCGTGACAAAAAAAAACGGAAATGCCATTCTTCGATCAACCCATTGAAACCGCGCCGCGCTCGCAGATCAACTTTTTGCAATTGCAAAAGTTGCGTGCCATGCTGGAAGGAATCTGGGAACGCAACAAGTTTTACACGGCGAAGATGAAGGCGGCGAATCTTAAGCCCGACGACATTCGCACACTGGCTGATCTGCGCCGTTTGCCGCTTACGACCAAACACGAACTGGTTCACGATCAACTTGATCATCCGCCGTTTGGCAGCAACGTAACATATGATCTCAAAAAATATGTCCGCTTTCATCAAACGTCCGGCACGACGGGCTCGCCGTTTCGGGTGTTGGACACCGAAGAAAGTTGGGATTGGTGGGGACAGTGTTGGGCTTATGTCCTTTCGGGCGCGGGACTGTCGAGCGAAGATCGAATCTTTGAGGCATTTTCATTCGGACCCTTCATCGGCTTTTGGGCGTCGGTGGAGGGCGCGCGCAAGATCGGCGCGATGATGATCCCCGGCGGCGGGCGCGATTCGCCGCAGCGCTTGGAGTTAATGCGTGATACGTGTTCGACTGCTTTGTGCTGCACGCCGACCTATGCCCTGCGTTTAGCCGAAGTCGCGCGCGAATTAAATTTTGAAATGAAAACGCTGCCGGTGCGGGCGACGATTCACGCCGGTGAACCGGGTGCGAATATCCCCTTCACCAAAAAACGGATTCAAGAATCGTGGAACGCCAAATGTTATGATCACGCCGGCGCGTCGGAAGTGGGCGCGCATTCGTTTGAATGTGAAGCGCAGCCGGGTGGCACGCACATCATCGAGAGCGAGTTCATCGTTGAGGTGATGGACACGCGCACCAATGAGATCGTTGCGCCGGGCGAATGTGGCGAACTGGTCATCACCAATCTGGGGCGGTGGGGCTTCCCCATCATTCGCTACCGTAGCGGCGATCTAGTGGTGGTCAACGAAGAGAAGTGCGAGTGCGGGCGCACGTTTGCTCGCTTCGAGGGCGGCATCGTGGGGCGCGCCGACGATATGGTGACGGTGCGCGGCGTCAACGTTTTCCCCAGCGCAGTCGAGAACATCATTCGCAAATTTAAAGAGGTGGATGAATTCCGGGTGACGGTTCACACCGTGAAGCAAATGGATGAGATGGAAGTGGAGATTGAACTTGCTGCGGATGCCGACTCTTCCAGCGCAGCTTCTATCGCCCAAGCACTCGACTCGGCTCTCTCATTCCGCCCGACGGTGCGCGCGGTGAAGCGCGATACGTTGCCGCGCTTTGAGTTAAAGGCAAAACGATTTCACGTAAAGCGTGAATAGAAAAAATTTTATTGAGGAGATTTGACAATGGATTTCAATTTAACCGACGAACATCTGCAAGCGCAAAAGATGGTGCGCGATTATTGTAGAAAAGAAGTCGCGCCTGTAATTAAAGAAGCAGATCGCAAACAAGAGATGAACCCCAACATCCTGCCGCGCATGGGCGAGTTGGGCATTTTGGGAATCAACATCCCGGTGAAGTATGGTGGGCAAGGTTTCGATTACATCACGCTCGGTTTGGTGTGCGAAGAACTTGAAGCAATGGATACGACTCTGCGCGTCATAATGTCCGTGCATATGGGCTTGAACAGCATGGCGATTCTGCAATGGGGAACGGAAGAGCAGAAAATGAAATTCCTCAAGCCACAAGCCGAAGGCAAGAAGTACGCCATGTTCGGGTTAACTGAGCCGGGCGTGGGCAGCGACGTGGCGAACATGGCATCCACCGCAAAACGTGATGGCGATCATTACATCCTCAACGGCGAGAAGATGTGGATCTCACTCGCCTCGAAAGCGCACCATATCTTGTGGGTGGCGCGGACGAATCCCGAACGACCCGATCCGCACGATCAACTTTCGGCGTTCATCGTCGAAGCAGATCGTGACGGCATCACGCGCGGCGACATTCACGGCAAGCTCGGCGTGCGGGCTGGGTCCACGGGGTGGGTGAATTGTAAAGATGTCCGCGTCCCCGTTGCCAATCGGTTGGGGGAGGAGGGTGAGGGATTCAAGATCGCCATGTCGTGTTTAGATAACGGGCGTTACACGGTTGGGTCGGGTGCAGTGGGTCTCATCCGCGCGGCGTTAGAGGCGAGTGTGAAGTACGCCAATGAGCGCAAGACGTTTGGCAGAGAGATCGGCAAGCACCAACTGGTGCAGCAAAAAATTGCGCGCATGGTGCGCGACTATGAGTATGGGCGTTTGATGACTCTCAAAGTGGGCTGGATGAAAAATATGGGCATTCGTAATACGAAAGAGACCTCGCTGCTCAAATGGTTCGCCACCGACGCCAGCTTTGAAGCGGCAAATGAAGCGATTCAGATTCATGGCGCGTACGGGTATAGCGATGAATATGATGTGGAGCGTTATCTGCGAAACTCGCGCGGGGCTATCATTTACGAAGGCACGAGCGAGATTCATCAACTGATGCAAGCCAGTTACGCGCTGGGTTATCGTAAAGACGGCGACCTGCGCTGTGAGTTGCCGAAGTACGACGAAAAACTTTGGCGCGAATGATTCCGCCCCAAACCTCCCGAAGGTTTAAGAACCTTCGGGAGGTTTGGTTTGTGAACGGCATCACTTAATTGACAAAGACGATTTTCATGCTAGACTAATATATGTAGCACTTATTGGACGGAGATATTTAAAACTGACATATATGTCTAAACGACCTCATCTCCAGACTCAGTTCTTGATCTTCATTTTGTTCGGCGACCTGATTGCGCCACGCGGCGGGCAGGTGTGGACGGCGAGTCTGTTGCAGATGCTTAAGGTGTTGGGGGTGGGTAGTGGGGCGGCGCGTTCTACTCTCTCGCGCATGACGCGCAATGGCTGGTTGAAGACGGAACGCGATGGGCGGCATAGTTTGCATACGTTGACGGCGCGTGG
>JACRLA010000004.1 GCA_016215145.1 Chloroflexota bacterium | reverse complement strand
TTTTGCGCTAGTTGGCTTTTCTGTTTTCTAACCTCTGGCAAGTAGAACGTATTCCGTATTGCGTATTCCATTACGCATTACGAAATACGCAATACGTTTATATCAATGCTGACTCAACCCAGAATTAAATTCCTCTACACCGAACCCGACTCGCTCGAATCGCGAGTCGGCAACACGCCGCTGATTCGCCTAAAACGACTCACAGATGATCTGCCGTCAAGCGTGCAAGTATTTGCCAAAGCCGAATGGCTCAACCCAAGCGGCTCCGTTAAAGATCGCCCTGCCCTCAACATCATTCACGACGCGCCCAATAGCGGCAAACTCGATCCGACACACCAACGCTTGTTAGATTCCACGTCGGGCAACATGGGCATCGCTTACGCCACCTTCGGCGCGGCACGCGGCATCGGCATCACGCTTGCCGTGCCAGCCAACGCCAGCCCGGAACGACTTTCTATTTTAAAAACACTCGGCGCAGAATTAATCCTGACCGATCCACTCGAAGGATCGGATGGCGCGATCCTCGAAGCGCGGCGACTCGCCCAAGAAAACCCGGAGCGTTATTACTACGCCAATCAATACAACAATCCGGCGAACTGGCAAGCGCACTACAACGGCACCGCGCCGGAGATCATCGAGCAAACAGACGGGCAAGTGACTCACTTCGTCGCCGGTCTCGGCACAAGTGGAACGTTCACCGGCAATGGACGCCGCCTCAAAGAATTCGATCCCGGCATCCAACTCATCTCCGCCCAGCCCAACGATTCTTTTCACGGTCTCGAAGGACTCAAACATATCCCCACGGCGATCAAGCCCGCCATTTACGATGAAACACTCGCCGACGACAACATATCCGTGAACACCGAAGAAGCGCAAGAGATGACTCTGCGACTCGCGCGCGACGAAGGATTGTTCGTAGGAGTCTCATCGGGCGCGGCGGCGGTTGCCGCGCTCACGGTGGCGCGGACTCTGGAAACGGGCATCGTCGTCACCGTCTTCCCCGACGCCGGATTTAAATATCTTTCAGAACGATTCTGGAATCAATCACAAGGAGAAAATTAATGACCCCCGCCACACTGCAAGCCGAGAAAATTGTTGATAGTTCGGGAGACCTCTGCCCGACTCCCATTTTAAAACTATCGAAAGGAATTAAAGAAATTCAAATTGGGCAAGTGCTGAAAATGATCGCCACCGACCCCGGCGCTGAAGCCGACATGCCCGCCTGGGCAAGACAAACCGGCAACGAACTTTTAGACTCGCACAAAGACGGCGAGAAGCTCATCTTTTATTTCAAACGAGCAAAATAGCGTATCGCGTATCGCAAATGGCATATCGCTAACCGCGCACTTGCCATCTGCCATTCGCTATAAGCCATTTGCCATTTGCCAAACCCATGTCAAAATCTGATCCGAACGCTCCCAAACGATTAGCCATCATCGCCAGCAAAGGCACGCTCGATTGGGCTTACCCGCCTCTCATCCTCGCCAGCGCCGGCGCGGCGATGGGTTGGGATGTTTCCATCTTTCACACGTTCTACGGTTTAACTTTGTTGCTGAAAGACATTAAGGCAGAAGTCACTCCGCTAGGAAACCCGGCGATGCCGATGACCATGCCCTTTGGTCCAGAAGGATTTCAAAAAATTGATTGGCCCATCCCAACAGCCGTAATGGCGACTCCGGGTTTCAATTTGATGGCAACCACCATGATGAAGAAACTGTTCCATGACAAAGGCGTGGCTTCCGTGCCAGAGATGCGTGCCATGTGTGTCGAAGCGGGCGTGAACATGATCGCTTGCCAGATGACAATGAGTGTCTTCGGTTTCAACAAAGAAGACTTCATCCCCGAATGCACCGTCGGCGGCGCGGGTATGTTCTTGGATTACGCGGCTGACGCAGAAGTGCAGCTGTTTATTTAAACGAAACGCATTCCGTATTGCGTATTCCGTCCCATTACGCAATACGGAATACGCAATACCAAATGTCTCTTATAATCCCAACCAATCTTTATTCTTCGATCATTGCTCATCTCGAATCCGCTTACCCCAACGAAGGCGCGGGGTTGTTGTTAGGAATCGTCAACGAGAACGACAAAACGGTGAAGAGCATCTTGAAGTTTGAAAACAAGTTCGAGGCGGGCGAACAATATCATCGCTACCTGATCCGCGCGGAAGATATGTTCAAGGGAGAGATGGAAGCAGAGAAACTTGGCATGGACGTGATCGGAGTTTTTCACTCGCACCCTGATCACCCCTCACAAGCCTCAGAGTATGATCGTGAATACGCGCTCCCTTGGTTTTCATATTTGATCGTCTCGGTTCAAAAAGGAAAAGCGTCAACATCTCAATCTTGGTTATTGAGTGATGACAGAAAAAAATTTACCGAAGAAAGTGTTGAGCTATAAACGATGGGTTTTGAATGAACGCTCATTCATCCTTCATCCTTCATAATTCATAATTTAGAACATGCCTACAATCCGTATCCCCACCCCTCTCCGCCAATTTACGGGCGGAAATGCTGAAGTGCCGGTCAGCGGTGACACCGTCAACGCCGCCCTCAGCGATCTCGCCACCCGTCACCCCGATCTGCGAAAACATTTGTATAGCGACACTGGCGAACTGCGCGCCTTCGTCAATGTGTTTTTAGGTCAAGACGACGTGCGCCACTTGCAAGGCGTGAATACAGTGCTGAAAGAAAACGATCAACTCCGTATCGTGCCATAGCGATACTGGCGAACTGCGCGCCTTCGTCAATGTGTTTTTAGGTCAAGACGACGTGCGCCATTTACAAGGCGTGAATACAGTGCTGAAAGAAAACGATCAACTCCGTATCGTGCCGTCAGTGGCGGGTGGTCGGTAGGGGCAGGGCTTGCCCCTGCCCAAACTGGGCAACCGCAAGGGTTGCCCCTACAAATCAAAATGCCCAAAGAAAAATTCTCCGTCAGCGAAAAAGTCGAAATGAAATGCGATCACATCGTGAACGGCAAGATCGTCAACGATTGGATCGAAGGCGTGGTGGTGCAAGCCGACTACCGCATGACGGCGATTAAATTTGAAACAGACGTGTATTCAAGCAACGGCTGGAAAATTCCTGATCGCATCTTATGGTGCGCGCATGGATCGTCGAACATACGACGCAAAGGAAAAGTTTTATGAGTATCGCTCTCGAACACATTGACCCGAACTCGGTTGATCTTTCACACGAAGAGATCAAACGCTACTCGCGTCATCTGATCATGCCCGAAGTTGGAATGAAAGGGCAGAAGAAATTAAAGGCAGCATCCGTTTTGCTAATCGGCACGGGCGGGCTGGGCTCGCCGCTTGCCATGTATCTCGCCGCCGCCGGAGTCGGGCGCATCGGCTTGGTAGATTACGACGTGGTGGACGCCAGCAATCTGCAACGACAAGTGGTGCATGGCACATCCACCGTTGGAAAATTAAAAGTTGAATCGGGCAAGGAACGCATCCTCGACATCCTCGACATCGCCCGCCCCTACGACATCATCATTGATGGCACAGATAATTTTCCGACTCGCTATTTGGTGAACGATGTCTGTGTGTTGTTGAAGAAACCAAATGTGTATGGATCAATTTTTAGATTCGAGGGACAGGCTTCTGTCTTTTGGGCGGAGCACGGACCTTGTTACCGTTGTCTATTCCCCGAACCACCACCGCCGGGGTTGGTGCCGTCGTGCGCTGAGGGCGGCGTGTTCGGTGTGTTACCCGGAACCATTGGCACGATTCAGGCGACAGAAGCGATCAAGTTAATAATCGGAGTCGGCGACAGTTTGATTGGGCGGTTGATGTTATACGATGCGCTGGACATGACATTCGATACGGTGAAGTTAAAGAAGAATCCGAATTGCTTGGTGTGTTCGCCGAATCCGAAGATCACCGAATTGATTGACTACGAACAATTTTGCGGGATGCCGATGAACGATCATCAAGACGAGATCGGGTCGGGCGAGGGCTGGGATATAACGGTGCAAGAGTTGGAGCAAAAAATAAAAACGAATAGCGGCGTGAAGAATTTCCGTTTGATTGATGTGCGCGAGGAACATGAGTGGGAGATCGCCCACATCGAAGGCGCACAGTTGATCCCGCTTGGCACGCTGGCGGCGCGCATGAACGAATTGGACTCGGCGCAAGAGATCGTGTTGCAGTGCAAGAGCGGCGCGCGCTCGGGTCGAGCGTTGGATTTGTTGCGTGGCGCGGGTTTCCGAAAAATTAAAAATCTCAAGGGCGGGATTATGGCGTGGGCGAATCAGATCGATCCGAGTCTGCCGGTGTATTAGCCAATGGACTGAAAAAAGACACCGAGTGTTTCTAAAACACTCGGTGTCTTTTTTTACCTCAGCCCCTCAAACAAATCCGTCTCAACTTTTCTTCCGCCGTTGACCAAACTAAACGCGCGATATAAAGTAGATTGACTCCAAGTGAGGCGGTGCATGTCGTCGGTCATGGCGTCAAAAAGATGCCGCCACGAAACAAGTTGCGAGGCGTGGCAAGTCACCGCCTCGCGCGCCGCACGCCAATGTTCGCCCACGTCGAGCCGCGTGGTGAACATCCAATCTTCCCAACCTACGTGGTTGCGTTTCACACCGTCCACGTCAAAGCCGAGATCGAATCCCCACGAGTGCAGCATCTCCACAAAAGACTTGGGGTCCACTTGGTAATACAGTTTGGCAACGCGATAAGACGGTTGATTAAGCGAATCGGCATAACCGGAATCGGCGGCGCACACGATGGCGGCTGAAGTGAGTTGAGAGATGGCGATGTGATCAGGGTGACCGTACGCGCCATCGGGACCAAAGGTGACAACCACCTGCGGCTGAATGCGGCGAATGTGAGTCGCAATTTTGTGGATCGCTTCGGCATGATTCGCTTTATCCAAATCGCCATCAATGTAATCCAGAAAATTAACTTCGCGCAGACCTAAGACCTTCGCCGCGTTCATCAATTCGTTGGTGCGAATTTTGCCCAACCCTTCAAGCCCGGGATTATTTTTTTCGTCACCCTGCCAGCCGCGCTCGCCGCGCGTGGCACACACCAAATAAACATCTGCGCCTTCGGCAACATATTTGGCGATGATGGCGCCTGCGCCCATTGATTCATCATCAGGGTGAGCAAAAACGAACATGAGACGTAAGTGAGTCATTGTCTTTCTCCTTGTGATATCAACCTCCCGAAGGTTTTAGAACCTTCGGGAGGTTGATATTTTAGCCCCAAACTTAAATTGGACTGGTATAATCTTAATTAATTGATAGCGCAAGCAACGCCGCGCACAGTTGAGTGTTGTAAATTTTAGTAGGCGGCTCGGAAACGATCCGCCTACTATTCTGTCTCACAAAGGAATGGCTAATGACGAAAGAAGATTATCTGGAACTCTACAAGCAGATGGTGATCATCCGCTTGATAGAGGAGAAATGCGAAGAGCTGTATCAGAAGAGCAAGATCGGCGGCTTCATGCATTTGTATATTGGGCAAGAGGCGATCTCGGCACGCAAGCCGCAAGACAATGTGATCACCGCCTATCGCGATCACGGCATCGCCATTGCCTGCGGCATGGATCCCAAACCGTTGATGGCAGAAATGTTGGGCAAGGTGACGGGCTGCTGCAAAGGCAAAGGCGGCTCGATGCACCTTGCCGACATCAATTTAAGATTCTGGGGCGGTCATGCCATTGTGGGGGCGCACTTGGCATTGGCGACAGGTCTGGCGTGGGCTGATAAACAAAAAGGATCGGATGGCGTGACGTTATGTTTTTTTGGCGACGGCGCAAGCAACATTGGATATTTTCACGAATCGCTAAATCTCGCCGCCGTGTGGAAACTTCCGGTGCTGTTCATCTGCGAGAACAACCACTATGGGATGTGGACTCCGGTTGAAGATGCCTCCGCCGTAACCGACATCCGCAAGAAAGCGTTGGGCTACGACATTCCGAGCGATGTGTGTGACGGAATGGATTTGCTTGCCGTGCGTAAGGCAAGTGAGAAAGCGATTGCCCATATACGAAGCGGCAAAGGTCCCTTCTTCCTTGAAGTGATGACCTATCGCTATCGCGGACATTCGATGGGCGACCAACGCCCGTACCGCACTGCCGATGAAATAAAAGAATGGCAAACCAAAGACCCCATCGGCAAATTTGAACCGGTGATGATGAAAAAAGGAATCACCAAAGAACAGATCGAATCGATCCATGCCGAGTCGGCGAAGGTTGTTGAAGAGGCGGTGCGCTTCGCCGAAGAGTCACCCTTCCCGCCGATGGAAGAGTTGTATACCGATATTTACGTAGAGAACCAGTAATCAGTGATCAGTAAACAGTAATCAGTCGTCGTGACTGATCACTGATCACTGTTCACTAAGTATTTGAAACTATGTCTGTTTTAACAATGAGCAAAGCCCTTGCTCAAGCAATGTACGAAGAGATGGAACGCGATCCGAATATCGTGGTGCTAGGCGAAGAGGTCGGCGCGCAAGGCGGCACGTACGGTGTGACCGCCGGACTGTTTGAAAAGTTTGGCAAAGATCGCGTGCGCGACACGCCGATCTCCGAAGGCGTAATCGTCGGCGCGGCGGTGGGCGCGGCGATGAACGGTTTGCGCCCGGTCGCCGAGATCATGGGAATCAATTTTGCATTTTTGGCGATGGATCAAATTGTGAATCATGCCGCCAAGATTCATTCGATGTTCGGCGGACAATTTAAATGTCCGCTGGTGGTGCGGACAACATCGGGCGGCGGCAAACAACTGGCGGCGACTCATTCGCAAACGCCGGACGTGATCTTCGCCCACTTCCCCGGACTCAAAGTGGTGGCGCCGTCAACCCCTGCGGAAGCGAAAGCCCTGCTCAAAGCTTCTATCCGCAGCGACGACCCGGTATTCTTCATTGAACACTCCACCATGTATTCCGAGCGCGGCGAAGTGTCGGACGATCCGAATTTTCTTTTGCCAATTGGCAAGAGCGACATCAAACGCAAAGGCAAAGATGTCACCATCGTCACCTATTCCAAAATGGTGAGCGTCTCACTGAAAGCGGCGGCGGAACTTGAGAAAGAAGGAATTGAGGTCGAGATCATTGATCTACGATCTCTGCGCCCGCTCGATCTCGATCCTGTTTTTGAATCGTTCAAGAAAACGAATCGCGCCGTCATCGTCGAAGAGGGTTGGAAAACCTTCGGCATCGGTTCCGAAGTGGCGACGCGCATCTACGAAGAATGTTTTGATTATCTCGACGCGCCGATTGAACGAGTAGCGCAAAAAGAAGTGCCGCTCCCCTACAGCGCAGAACTAGAGCGCGCGGCGATACCGCAAGTGAAAGATGTGATAGCGGCGGTTAAGAAAGTGCTTTAGGTCAAACGTAATGCGTATTCCGTATTCCGTGATACGTGATGCGCGGATCGAACTTACGAATCACGTATCACGTATCACGATAGTTTGGAGAATCACTCATGCCTGAGTTCGTCCCCATGCCCAAGCTCGGCTTTGATATGGCAGAAGGTCGCCTGGTTCGCAAAGTTGTGCAAGAGGGTCAACCCATTAAAAAAGGCGAGATACTCGCCGAAGTAGAAACCGATAAAGCCACTGTTGAAGTGGAAGCCTACACCACCGGCACCGTTGTCGCCTGGCTCGTAGATGAAAATCAATTCGTCCCCATTGGCACTAACATGGTTGTCATAGCCGCGCCGGGGGAACAAGTGGATGTGGATTCAATAAAATCCCAAATCCCAAAATCCCAAAATCCCAAAGCGGAACTTCAAACTTCAAACATCCAACGTCCAACGTCCAACGTCCAACTTCAAACATCCAACCTCTTAAAAATTTCGCCCATTGCGCGACGCATGAGTGATGAATTGAAGATCGATCCACGATTGATCACAGGCACGGGACCAGAAGGACGCATCACCAAGAAAGATGTTGAGGCGTTCACCAAAAGCGGCGGCGCGGCGAAGGCGGCATCCGCGCCCTCACCCGTTGCAACTGCGGTTGCCGTCACCGCCGAAGATCGAATTGTTCCGCTCACCAAATTGCGACAAGCCATCGCGCGGCGCATGGTCGAGAGCAAAACATCCATCCCACATTTTTATGTGACGACGGAAGTGGACATGGGCGCGGTGATCGATCTACGAAAACAATTAAATGGATTGGTGAGTGAGGCTGAAAAAATTTCGGTGAACGATTTTGTTTTGAAAGCGGCGGCGCTGACCTTGCGCGACTACCCGTATCTTAACGCTTCCTTCAACGGTAATAGTGTCATTCAACGCGGTCATGTCAACATGGGCATCGCCGTCGCCGTCAACGGTGGATTGCTGACCGTTGTTGTCAAAGATTGTGACGTGAAATCAGTTAAAATAATCGCTACCGAAGCTAAAGCAATGGCGGCGCGCGCCCGCGATGGCAAGGTGAAACCCGAAGACGTTGAAGGTTCGACCTTCACCGTTTCCAATTTAGGAATGTTTGAGGTAGACTCATTCACGGCGATCATCAACCCGCCCGAAGCGGCGATCCTTGCGGTGGGGGCGGCGAAAGAAGTGGCGGTGGTGAAAGATGGATCGCTGACGACAGGGTGGCGCATGAAAGCAACCGTCTCCGCCGATCATCGTATGACCGACGGCGCGGAAGCGGCGCAGTTCATGCAAGCCTTTAAGAAAAAACTCGAAGAGCCTCTTCGATTACTTATTTGAGATGAGGGAGTGGAGATTGGGGATTAGAGATTGGAGATTGGAATACAACTTCCAACTTCAAATTTCAAACTTCAAATAACTATGACCACAACAGCAAAGACTTGGTTTTATAACACACCCGAAAACAATGCGTATCTCATCGGCGAGCGCCTTCGCACTTCGTTGTGGGATGCGCGCTTTGGAGATATTTGGTTAGAGACTGCGCGCGGTGAAGCGCCGTACTTGATGCGCGGCACATTGCAAAACACGGAGGTTGAACTGGAATGGACGCCCAAGCAGTGGTGCATTCTGCGTGTCAAGCCCGCCCACGCGTTGTTGTATCAAGGCATTAAAAATATCTTGGGATTCGATGCTGTGTTCAAATACGAAACGCCCAACGGCTTCACCGCCTGGGAATGGCGTTTGGGTGACGCGAAGGAACGCTGGCAAGCGATACAAGGCAAGCCGGAGTTTGGCAAGTTGGAACAGTTCAAGTAAACGGAACAATTATGACTATCATCTTGGTAGTGGAAGACGAATTGGCAACGCTCGATCTGCTTCGGCGCAGTTTGTCAAAAGCTGGCTACGAAGTCGCCACTGCGCCCGACGGCAAGACCGCGCTCAATTTATTTTCGAACTCTCGACCCGATCTGCTTTTGCTCGATCTCATGTTGCCCGACATGTCCGGCATGGATATTCTCAAGCATGTCGTCGCTCAACCTAACCCACCGCCTGTCGTGATCTTTTCGGCTCGCGGCGACGCCAATGATATTGAAGACGGGATAAACGCCGGAGCCTATAAATATCTGGTCAAGCCCATCTCGCGCGACAAGCTGCTCGAAACAATTAAGTCGGCATTGAGTCCGCGCCCCAAATCGCAGACCTAATTGTGTCCCTCGAAAACGACATCGTCACTCTCGAGGCATTCCTCTCCGAGTTCGACCCCTATCTTAAATCGGATGTTGTATTCTGGAATGTCGGCAAGGCAAATGCCCCCGCGCTGACTCTGGGCGGCATTTTATTTTTGCGGCGCACGCTGTCGGCGCGCCGCACTCAACTTGACCCCAAGCAATCCAAAAACTTTGATCGTCTCGATCTACTGGTGAATGATTTGTTGAATCGGTGGATGGCGAATGTGGAGAAAAAAACGTTAAGTGAGATTAGTTCGCGCCTCAACGTGTGGGATGCCGCCTTTGACGATTTAGCCGACCACTACCCCCAAGCCGTTTACTCCCGCGTCTACCTTGCCCTGCTCATGCCCCTCGTCGCCCGCCTCGCCGAAGCCGAACGCTTTCGTCAACGCTTAAGTGGACTCGATTCGCGCTTGCGTGGAATGTTCACTACGGGAAATTTTATTTGGGACGCCGCCATTGCGCCCGCTTTCCCCCGCGAACTGTTTTGGTATCTTTACGGAAAGCCCGCTCAGAGAGAATAGTGGCGGGAATTATTTCGGCAATACTTCGTGCGCTTGCACAACTTGAGAACGACCTTTAACTTCTAAACCGCCCAAGCGTCGGATGATAAAGCGATCAGCAACACTCGCCGCCGTCATCGGTCCAATCACTAGCCGATTCGGACGTGCCAGCGTCTCCAAACGGTGCGCCACATTCACCGCGTCGCCTAAAACCGTAAACTCCACCCGCTCGGCAGTGCCGACATAACCGGCAACCACCAACCCGGTATTGATGCCCACGCCGACCTCGATATTGGCGCCACTCTCGCGGCGATTGTTCTTAAGTTGATCGAGCATCTTCAACCCGGCAGATACCGCCTGAATCTCCGGCTCGGTCTGAGATGGATTCATCCCGAAGACTGCCATCAACCCATCGCCCATATATTTATCAAGCATTCCGCCAAATTCAAAAATGATCGCCGTCATCTCTTGATAATAACGGCTCAACAATTCACCGAAACCCTCCGCTCCCAACCGCTCAGCTAAACCCGTCGAGTCTACGATATCGGCGAACAGCACGGTGAGTCTGCGCGCCGTCAGCGGCGGCAGTGAACCACTTTGCAAATAATCCTTCAAAAGAAATTCGGCTTCACGCGGTGAGAGAAAACGAAGCAGCAAATTGCGCGCTTGCTGCTCCCGTTGAACACTCTGCACCAAGATCGCGCGCTGGATCGTCAACGCCGCTTGATTACTAATAGCGACCGCCACGCTCAAATCGGTGTCGTTAAACGGTCTCGCTTCCCGGTCGGTCTTATACATGTAGATCAACCCCAACAGATCATCACCGCTGATCACCGGCACGCACAACGCCGAACGCACGCGGAGTAACAACGCGCTTTTCGTAAAATTCGGATCATCTTTTTTAATCGCCGGGATGATGACCGTCGTGCGTTTTTGAATCGCCTCGTGGGCAATCGTCGCCGGAAAACCATACTCGTTCAGCTTGTCAAACTGCGCCGACAAAATCACTTCACATTTGTCGGCGCCCATCGCCGCCCTCATCAACTCCGACACTGCTTGCATCGCCTCATCTACTTCTAAAACGGTGTTAAGTTGTTGAGCGATCTTGTACATCAACACCGCATGATGGTCGAGCGATTCCAGCATCATGTCGCGCGTCAAGGGGCGGCTGCTCGGGGGAGAAGCCACTGTGGCAGAAACCGTGCCGCGGTACTCATTGGCGGTAATAACATGTTCACCAATACGAATCGAATCGCCCGTGTGCAAACTCACGGGTTCAAAGAGGCGGTTGTGATTAACGTAAGTGCCGTTGGTGCTGTTGAGGTCGCGGATCGTCACCGTCTTCGCATCGGGGATGTATTCGATTTCGGCGTGAAGACGTGACGCCGAAGGGTCTGGCACGGGGATGTCGTTATCTACATTACGACCCAGCTTGGTTATTCCAGCTTTGAGTGTGAATTCAAGGGGTTCACCCGAGGGTGAGCGTAAAGTGAGTATCCACATAGCAATTGAGTCAACCTATCAAAATGATAAGGGTGCGTTTCATTTCAGTTGAAACCGTCCCGAAGGTTGGCTAAAACGACAAAATTTTCTCGACAAAACCTTCGGGACGTTCTTTCCTTCAACTCATTTGAAACACACCCAAATGATAAACACGATAACACGGGTGATTTTATCTCACTTTTCCCCGTCGCGCAGTAACTACCTGCTGTAGCGCAAGTTGGCAACTTGCGCTACATTGTCGCGCCGCCAACGGCGGCATCCCCGTAGAATCATAAGCGGCGATCCCCGGATGAAGATCGCCGCTTAATCGTTAATCCTTGATCGTTACTTCGCAAACTCCGTCGCGCGCGTTTCCCGAATCACCGTCACTTTAATTTGACCCGGATACTGCATGGTCTCTTCGATCTTCTTGGCAATGTTCTTCGACATTTCGATTGCCGCCAGATCATCCACATCTTCCGGCTCGACAATGATCCGAACTTCGCGCCCGGCTTGCAGCGCGTACGATTGTTGCACGCCTTTGAACGACGCGGCGATCTCTTCCAACGTGCGAATGCGTTTAACGTAGAGCTCAAGGCTCTCGCGCCGCGCGCCCGGACGCGAACCGCTGATGGCGTCTGCCACTTCGACGATCACGGCTTCAACGCTTTCTTGAGCGACCTCGTGGTGATGGGAAGCAATCGCGTTCACTACTTTGGGAAGGACGTTGTAGCGCCGCGCGAACTCCGCCCCGATGGCGGCGTGTGTGCCTTCCACTTCATGATCAATGGCTTTGCCCAAGTCGTGTAGCAAGCCACCGGCTTTCGTCAACACCACATCCGCGCCCATCTCGGCGGCGATCACACCAGCGAGCAGCGAAGTCTCAATAGAGTGATGCCATTGATTCTGCCCGTACGATGTGCGGAACTTAAGCCGACCCAACAAGCGCAGCACTTCGGGATGCAGACCCGGCACGCCCGCTTCATATGCCGCCTGCTCACCGGCTTCTTTGATTGACGCTTCGACTTCGCGCCGAGTCTCGTCCACCAGTTTTTCAATGTGCGCCGGATGGATACGACCATCTTCGATCAAACGATGCAAGGCGCGACCAGCAACTTCACGCCGCACCGGATCAAACGAAGAGACGGTCACGGCTTCCGGCGTGTCATCCACAATCACGTCCACACCTGCCGCCATCTCAAAGGCGCGAATGTTGCGCCCGTTGCGCCCGATGATGCGCCCCTTCATCTCATCGGATGAGATCGGCACCACCGAGACCGAGAGCGATTGCACTTGATCGGTAGCAACACGCTGAATGGCAACGGCGATCAATTCACGCGCGCGCCGCTCACCCTCGGCTTTCGCCTCATCTTCGATCTGACGGATGGTGCGCGCCATATCATTGCGCGCCGTCGTCTCCACATGAGCCAACAACTGCGCCTTCGCCTCGTCACGGCTCAACTGGGCGATGCGCTCCAACTCGGCGATCTGCGTCGCTTCGCGTTTATCCAGATCCGTATTGCGGCGATCCAATTGACTCTGCCGCTTGTTCAACGCCTGCTGATCACGATCCAACTTGTCAATGCGGCGATCCATTTCTTCTCGCCGCTTCTGCACCCGTTCTTCACCTTTTTCTAACTCGTTGCGCTTACGGGCGATCTCCGCTTCCAACTCGTCACGACGCTTGATCAGATCGTCGCGCCCCTTCAATTCCAGTTCGCGTTCATGGGCTTCAGTCGTCGCCTTGATGCGTTCGATTTCAGCGCGATGTTCCTTCTCCTCAGATCGCGCCACCTGATGCCGCACAAAATATCCCACTGCGGCGCCAATAGCTGTCGCAACAAGACCGACCACAATCACCAAAAGCATATTATCCATAATCCGGGTCAGTCCTCATTTTCTAAAGTGCCATTCCCTTCGCCGAACTCCTGCCATGCCCGTTCGACGACCTCTAAGATAATTTCGTAATTGATTCCGCGCCGCGCCAGATAACTGCCCAGCTTGCGACGGAACTCGATCTTCGGCAATTTTTTTAATCGCGGCGCGCGCGATGCCGCCAACCGCCGCGCCACCTCTTCGTCATTTGTTCCCGCCACTGCCGCGTCTACCGCCTCGCGCGACAACCCTTTTTGCCTCAACTCGATCTTCAACACGCGCCTCCCCTTTGGCTTGGAATGAGATCGACTCTCCACCCACATTTGCGCGAACTGTTCATCGTTCAACAACCCCACCCGCTTTAACCGTTGCACGGCTTCGTCAATCAA
Organism: Chloroflexota bacterium; assembly: GCA_016215145.1. Lineage (GTDB taxonomy): Bacteria > Chloroflexota > Anaerolineae > Anaerolineales > VGOW01 > VGOW01. The sequence goes on along the minus strand of JACRLA010000004.1, from coordinate 3,141 downwards.
CCCCGCCTCGATCTCTTTCTTCTTCAAATTCTGGCGCACTTCTTTTTCAGAACGCGGGCGGTACGAAATAAACTTTACCGCCTTTTCAAACGCCATTTCCGAATCGTCGGATTTTTTTATGCGTTCTATATCGGCGTCACTCAACACCTGCCCCAAATGCAGTTTCGCCGCCTCGATCATCACCAACCCAAAGGCAAACTCATCATCGAGATATACATTCACTCGATTCTTGTTCCTGGCTTGAACCTTGAGCGCGGTGATTTTTGGCATATACCCAATTACCAATTACTATTTACTAAACAAAAAGCCGCGACATCATCTTGCGATGCCACGGCTATCGTCTTCACCCAGTGACCAACACACGTTGGATAAAATTTGCCAGCGCGAGTCGTCTCACGCGCCCAGAGTCACTTAAAGCAGAGGTCTGATTCGATCCAAATAACTCAAACGCAACGCATCAACCGGAACCAACAACCTCAAACTTCGTCAACTCTTTTGAAAAACAAATCGTGTGGAAACGCTATCGTGCAGCGCTCCAACCACTGGTATTCGATAATCGTGACACCGGCGAACTATTTTTCACCTTCAGCCGACTCATCCTCGTCGTCATCCGGTTTGCCGGTTGGCATGGGCGCATTGCTCAACGCTTGTTTGCGGACAGCTTTTTCAATCTCTTCAGCCATCGGCAAATGTTCAGCCAAATACTTCTTCGCGTTTTCGCGCCCCTGACCGATGCGCGTGTCATTATAAGTATAAAACGCGCCGCGCTTGGTGATGATCTCTAATGTGGTGCCGAGATCAACCAGATCGCCCATCTTGCTGATGCCCTCATTATACATGATGTCGAACTCGCACTCGCGGAACGGCGACGCAACCTTGTTCTTCACCACCCTAACGCGCGTGCGGTTGCCGACAACATCCTGCCCGTCTTTAATTGACTGAATACGGCGCACGTCCAAACGGATGCTGGCGTAAAACTTCAACGCCTGCCCGCCCGTCGTCGTCTCCGGGTTGCCAAACATCACCCCGATCTTCTGTCGCAACTGATTCGTAAAGATCACGCACGTATTCGTCTGCTTAATCGCCCCCGAAAGTTTTCGCAACGCCTGACTCATCAGACGCGCTTGCGCGCCCATCGTGGCGTCACCCATCTCACCCTCGATCTCGGCTCGCGGCACCAACGCCGCCACCGAATCGATCACCACCACATCCACCGCCCCGCTCCGCACCAATGTCTCGGCGATCTCCAACGCTTGCTCGCCCATATCCGGCTGCGAAATATATAAGTTGTCTACGTCCACACCCAATTTTTTTGCGTAAGCCGGATCCAGCGCGTGTTCCATATCTACAAAAGCGCAAGTGCCGCCGCGCTTCTGCGCTTCGGCAATCACATGCAAACAAATGGTAGTCTTGCCCGCCGACTCGGGCCCATAAATTTCTGTCACGCGCCCTTTGGGCAACCCGCCAACACCCAGAGCAATATCGAGCGAGATCGATCCGGTTGGGATCGCTTCCACCGCCAAATGAGTCGCTTCACCTAAACGCATCAATGCCCCGTCGCCATATTTTTTATTGATCGTCGAAAGAGCCGCATCCAACGCTTTATCTTTTCCGCTTGCCATATTAAATCTCCCAAGACGTTCCAGCAGAACGTCTCTACAAAATTATGATGTGGTGATTGTATGTGAGGCTCAAAGAACGCGCAAGCAGTGTATACTTTTGCGCCATGCTACAAGTCCGCGCAGCGCAACAATCAGATCGCGCCCTACTCAATCATCTACTCCACTCTAACGCCAAGATGCACACTCATCTCGATTGGCACTCACCCCAATCGTGGCTGGGGAAGAGTCCGTTCCACATTGCCACCCACGGTGACGCCGCCGCGGGTGCGTTGGCGGCGCCCCCTGATCCGCCGGACACATCGTGGATTCGATTTGCGGCGATCAACAACGGCTTCACGCTCGATCAAGTATTTGATCCGATATGGTTGCCGACGTTAAGTGCATTGCGCGATCTTAATGTGAATCGACTCGCCTGCATGTTGCTCGACGATTGGTTTGTGCCGCAATTAAAAAAATGGGGGTTCGATCAGATCAACGACGTGATCGTTCTCTCGCGCCCGTTGCGCGCGGCGGCGTTCCAAACAACGTCGCCGTTGCCGAAAGGATTAAGACTCCGCCCGGCAAAAAATTCTGACCTCAACGCCATCTTCAAAGTGGATGCCGCCTTTGACGCCCCTTGGCATTATTCGAAGGACACCTTAATGCAAGCGATGAGCCAGGTTGAGTTTTCCAGCGTCGCCGAATTACAAAACGAGATCGTTGGTTACCAGATCAGTTCGGGCGGCAAACAGGGCGGGCATCTGGCGCGGCTGGCGGTGAACCCCAAACTTCAGGGGCGCGGCGTGGGTCGAGCGTTGATGATGAACATCGCCGAACATTTTGATCGGCTCGGCGCGCCGCACATTACGGTAAACACGCAGTGCGACAACTTCGCTTCATTAAAGTTGTATCGTGCCTTTGGCTTTCGGCAAACGGGGGAGCATTATCCGGTGTGGCAGTTGGAAGTTGGGGGTTAGGTTGTTGGGTGGTTGGGTGGTTAGGTGGTTGGAAATTAGAAATTAGAGATTGGAGATTAGATGTTTGATGTTTGAAGTTTGAAGTTTGAAGTTTTGGGATTTTGGGATTTTGGGATTTTGGAAGTTGGGATTTTGGAAGTTGGGATTTTTTATTTCGGTATCGTTAACTTCTGCCCCACAAAGATCGCATCCGCATTCGGCAGTTTGTTCGCCTTCACAATTGCCTCAACCGTCACGCCATAAAATTTTGCGATACCGCCTAACGTCTCACCCGAACTCACAACGTGGATGAGCGGCGTGGGCGAGGGTGAACCTTGCGCGGTAAGAGTCGGTGCCACCGTTGGCATGAGCTGTTTCGCAAAGTATTTGGCGAGCAGTGGATTTAAATCCGCATTCGTGTGCCGTCGCAGCGCAACAAAAAGATCGTTGCTGTTCACCGTGCGCCCGGCGCTGTTGGCATAAAAATCTCGCAAGAAGGCAAAGAACGAAGCGTCACCTATCGCCGCGCGCAAGTCACGCAAGAATAGCGCGCCGCGCCGCAACAAATTGCGCGAATACTCTTC
>JACRLA010000018.1 GCA_016215145.1 Chloroflexota bacterium | reverse complement strand
CCGCGCCAACCGTGATGATGTCCCCAACCCCAAGGTCGGAAGATGAAGCGCATCAAGCCGAAGAAGAGGAAGAAGCCGAACAGCGGGATCAAACATCCCAACGGCGCGAACATGAATCCGAATGGCGAATGAAACTGACCATAGCCGTAATATGGATACGGCGCGACAGGCGCGACGGTGGCGCCGTCACCCGCTTTGGCAACTAAAGCCGCGCCTTGCTGCACGCCCGCTTGATACGCAAACGCGCCGATCCCGGCAACCAAAGCGACCACTAACAAAACCGCAATGACTCGTGAAATAACTCCAAACATTTTTGCAATCTCCTTTTTGTAAATGATTTTACGTTCAAGAGTATGCAAGGAGATTGTGAATGAATTATGAACGGGGCGCGGAGAGATTGAGAATGGCGGGGCGCGAATGGCTGCTTCGCATGGCAAAATAAACCACGCCAACTTAAAACAAAGACCTGTGAGATCTTAAAGACCTCACAGGTCTGCCTGTCTTCGCGGTTTGCTTTAATAAATCGGCAAGTAGCGATCCAACTCCCACTGACTCACACTCAAGCGATACCCATCCCATTCTTGTTTCTTGGCTTCGATGTAGCGCTCAAACAAATGATCGCCTAATGTTTGCTTCATCAAATCACTCTTCTCCATCTCGGCGATGGCTTCACCGAGCGAGCCGGGCATGGCAGTCAGTTTAGCCAATCGCGCTTCATCGAGATGATACAAATCTTCTTCATTCGGCGCGGGCGCGTTCATCTTTTTCTTGATACCATCCAACCCTGCCATAAGGATCACGGCAAAAGTGAGATATGGGTTTGAACTTGGATCGGGACAGCGCAACTCCACACGCGTCGCCGTCGCCACACGACCCGGACTCACTTTGGGGATACGGATCAACGCCGAGCGATTGGTGCGCGCCCAACTTAAATACACCGGCGCTTCGTAACCCGGCACGAGTCGTTTGTAGCTGTTCACCAAGGGCGCAATGATCGCCGAACACTCGCGCGCGTGTTTAAGTTGACCGGCAATATAATTTTTGGCTAATGGGCTTAACCCATATTCATCTTTCGGATCGGCGAAAGCATTCTTGCCTTTGCTCCACAAACTTTGATGGGTGTGCATGCCGTTGCCGTTGATCCCGGCGATGGGTTTGGGCATGAAGGTGGCATAGAGTCCGTTGCGCTGGGCAATCGCCTTCAACGTGAGTCGCAGGGTGATGGCGTTGTCGGCGGTGCGAAGGGCGCGATCATATTTAAAATCAATTTCCGATTGCCCCACCGCTACTTCGTGATGCAGTGCTTCCACTGTAATACCAAATGCGCTAAGAGCAGTGACCATCTGTCGCCGAACCGGGTGCGCTTGATCGGTGCTAATGTCAAAGTAACTCGCCTGATCATGTGGCTCAAGCGGCATCAGCGATCCATCGGCGTGTTGTTTGAAGAGGAAGAATTCAAGTTCGGGACCGGTGAAATATTCGTAGCCCATCTTGGCGGCTTCGGCTAAGGCGCGTTTTAAAACTTGGCGCGGGTCGCCGGCAAACGGTTCACCGGTGGGCAGGTGCGCGTCGCAGATCACGCGCGCCGTAGGCACATCGGTATCCCACGGGATGACGGCAAAAGTATCGAGATCAGGATGCAGCAACATATCACTCTCGGCGATGCGGGCGAATCCCTGCACCGATGATCCATCGAACCACATGCCGTGATCTAACACATCCTGCCACATCTCTACCGGGATGCCGACACTCTTCACCACGCCGACGATGTCGGTGAACTGCAAGTTGATAAACTTGGTGCCGCTTTTGCGAATGATGTCCGCAACTTTTTTGATCTTTTTAGAATCGTGAGTCATTGTGAATCTCCTTGATAAGTTTTGAATACTCTATCATAGATGCGAAGGTCAGGTAAACGTGAAGAAGAACCAAAAAGGCTTCGAGAAATTAGCAAAGACTTCCGAAGTCTGCGAGACTTCGGAAGTCTGGCATAATGACCCTCAATGGATTGGCTGTTGATCTCTCCGCCCGTCGTCGGCAATTTGCCCCTCTTCATTTTAGATCTGCTGATCGCCCTCTACCTCATTAGCGTGCGCGGCAAGTCGGCGGCAACACGTTGGCTGGCGCTGTGGTTCATCTCGCTCACGGTGTTAGCGCTGACCCAGATCGTCACCAACATGGTCTATGAACCGCGTTGGAGCTTTTACGCCAATCGCATCGCTGCCTCGATAGCGGTCTTGATGAGTCTCATTCCGCTCATTCAATTTGCCTATCACTTCATTGACAACACCTACCCGCTCGAATCAGAGATCGCGCTATACCTGACAGCCTTCATCAGCGTTGGGTTGTCTATTATCTATGCAGTGCAAAGTTTGCTCGTCACCGAATTTGTATATCGCTTTGAATTTTTTCATTACGAGACCTTCAACGCATTCAGGCTCACCGCTCAAATTTTCAACATCATTCTGCCGCTCGGTTACTTGTGGGCAATGATCATCCTGCTCCGCAAAACGATTCACTTCGCGCCCAAAAACAAATGGCTGGCGTGGATCCTTCCGCCGAATCGAAAATCGCAAGCGGCACGCGCCTTTGCTTTCGCCGTCATGGGCGCGGTCATCGCCGTCGTCGTCAACCGTCTCGAAGCAGAGTCGCTTGTGCCAGACGGAAGTTACATCACCATCACCCTACTCGCCACGCTTGCCATCGTCATCATCTACGTCAACAACTCATCCGAGACATCCAGCTTTCGCAACAAACTCATCGGCATCTCGCTCGTAGCGTTGCTCGTCAGTTTAGGATTCGTCAACAACATCGTCATCGCCATCGCCGAAACATCGTACGACAATGAACACCGCGCACAAGTGGCGCACGTTCAATCACTGCTCACCTCAGACAACACCATCGGCATCCCGCCGCAAGTTACCTACATCACCGTGCGCCCCGAGAGCGGCGGCATGTATCCGGCGGGTTACGCTTGGATATTGGCGCGCGTCGAAGGATTCGACGTCAATAATCTGGTGAAGAGCAATGCCAAAGCTAAAGCGATTGAGATCACCTTGCGCCAAGCAGAATTAATGGAAGACGATCCCTCACTCGATGTGGAGATCGCCCGCAGCAGCGCAACTGCCGAACTCTCCCAAACTTTTATCCCGCGCGGAAGCCGCCTCTATCGTGGACAGTACGACGACCCTTCTCAACAGTTCATCTATTACGTCTTTGAACAAAAAGGATCACTCTACGAAGTCGGTTACAGCTATTTAGAATATCGGCGTTACATTCACGGCATCGCCAGCCAATTAGCCATTTTGATGTTGGCGGCAACCGCCGTGATCCTGATCCTCTTCCCGCAATTTTTCCAAAGAAGCATCGTCACTCCACTCAATGCCTTGCTCGACGGCGTGAAGCAAGTGAACGCCGGAGCGCACAACGTGGTCGTGCCGATCCATTATCAAGACGAGATCGGATTCTTGGCGAGTTCGTTTAACGGCATGGTCGAGCAAGTGGCAGACCGCGAGCAACGCTTAGCGAAAGCCGAAGAATACTTCCGCTCGCTGATCGAGAACGTCTCCGACTTGATCACTATCGTAGACGCGACGGGCGTCATTCACTACGAAAGCCCGATGGTGCAAACACTCTTTGGCTACACGCCCAAAGAGTTGGTCGGGCACAACGTATTCGACTTCATCCATCCCGACGATCTATCTTACGTGCAAGAGCAATTCGTCCACACTCTCAGCGAATCACCCAACACTCAACCCAGAGCCGTCGAACTGCGCTTGAGGCACAAAGACGGCTCGTGGCGCATCGTAGAATCCGTTGCGCGCAATTTGTTAAACAACCCCAGCGTCAACGGCGTCATCATCAACACGCGCGACGTAACCGAACGCAAACACATTGAAGCACTGCAAAAAGAAAAAGAGGCGGCAGAAGAAGCCAACCGCGCCAAGAGTCAATTCTTGGCAAACATGAGTCACGAACTTCGCACGCCGCTCAACGCCATACTCGGCTACAGCGAGATGCTGGAAGAGGAAGCGAAAGCCATTGGGCAAAGCGCTTTGGCGGAAGATATGCAGCGCATTTATTCCTCGGGCAAACACTTGCTGGGGTTGATCAACGACATTCTCGATCTATCCAAGATCGAAGCCGGCAAGATGCCGTTATATTTGGAAACGTTTGAAGTGAACACGATGATTTTAGAAACGGTCAACCTGATCCAACCGTTGATCGAGAAGAATCAAAATCGTTTGAACCTGCGCCCAATGAACCACACCGGCGAGATGCACAGCGACATAGTGAAGGTGCGCCAGATTCTGTATAACTTGATCAGCAACGCCGCCAAGTTCACTACACAAGGAGAGATCACGTTAGAGGTCAGCCGCGAGACGGCATCCGCCGCAATGAGTGATGAAGATTGGATCGTGCTGCGCGTGAGTGATACCGGCATCGGGTTAAGTGAGGAGCAAATCCAACAACTCTTCAGACCTTTCGTGCAGGGCGACACATCCACCACGCGCAAATTTGGCGGCACCGGTTTGGGGCTTGCCATCACCAAACATTTTTGCCAGATGCTCGGCGGCGACATCCGCGCCGGTGGCGAAGTGGGCAAGGGCGCGACGTTCACGGTAAAACTTCCGGCAAGAATTAAAACAGAGTTGGCTTAACGTCTTCAACATTCAAAGTTTAAAAGCAAAACGCTGATACACAAAAGAATCAGCGTCTCTCAGCGACGATCAGCGTTCAAAGGTTTAGAATCTAAATTGATATATGCGCCCTCTCATCAGCATCACCACTCATCCCAAATCTGCGCCCGACCGCGCCGTGCTCGATCAACTTTTAGAAATGATCATCTCTTCTGTCGAGCGAGCAAACGGTTTGCCGATGATCATTCCGCTCGGCTTGAGTGAAAACACTTTGCGCGAGTTGTATGCGCGATGTGACGGCGTGTTGTTCTCCGGTGGCGGCGACATTGACCCGACTCACTATAGCGCGACGACGCACGAGAAGATTGACGGCGTGGATGCAGAACGGGATCGGGTGGAGTTGATGTTGGCAAAATGGATCGCCGACGACGACAAACCGTTTTTTGGAATCTGTCGCGGCACGCAAATTTTAAACGTGGCACTCGGCGGTAGCTTGTATCGTGACATCAGCGAACACGCCAGCGCAAGCCGCCACACCTATTACCCGGACTTCGCCTTTGATCTGCGCCCGCATGAAATTAAAATTGAAGAGGACTCCACGTTAGCAAAAGTGATCGGCAAACCGATCTTGAGCGTGAACAGTTTGCACCATCAAGCCTGTAAAGACCTTGCGCCGCAACTCGTCGCCAGCGCCCGCGCCCCCGACGGGATCATCGAAGCCGTCGAGATCGCTCATCACCCATTTGCGCTCGCCGTGCAATGGCACCCCGAATGTTTGCCGGGGGATGAGGTGATGAGAGGGTTGTTTGAGGCGTTTGTGGCAGCTTGCAATTCTGACAAGATGAAGGGGTGAAAAGATGAATGGGTGATCTTTACAACAAGATCACCTCTTCACCCCTGCACCTTTTCACCTTGTCAAGGACTGACGGTTTTCGAAGTGATAAAATAAAGAGCGGAGTAAAAATGTTATGCCCGATGCCCCTAAAAAATATTATTTAATTAACCCAACACAGGTTGAAGCAGCGAAGAAGTATTGGCAGCACGTCAGCGACAAGACGTGGGTCTTGGTTTTAAAACGCGACGACGAGCCAATGATGTTAAACAAAGCGCCGCATCGCGGCGTGGGCTTTGCCCGTGTGGACGTGCCGCCCATAGAACAGACAAAAGACGGCATGTATTATCGGCGCGATATGGATGTGTTGATTTTGATTAGTGGTGAAACAACGCTGGCAAAATCGTAATTAGTAATTGGTAATTTCTCTCCAATTACCAATTACTACTTCATCTCTCTCCCAAAAGGTTCTCTCTCAACATGACAAAAATTTATACCCCCGAATCGGCGATGGCGGTGGTGGCGCATCCCGATGATATTGATTTCGGCAGCGCCGGAACGTTGGCGAAGTGGTCGCGCAACGGAGCGCGAATCTGTTACGTTCTCTGCACCAGCGGTGACGTGGGAATCGCCGAAGAAGGTATGACGAAACAAAAAGCGATTGAGATACGCGAAGCGGAACAGCGTGAAGCGGGCAAGATCATCGGCGCGCACGAGATCATCTTTTTGCGCGAACCGGATGGGATGCTGCAACCGACCATGGAACTGCGTAAGAAGATCGTGCGCGAGATTCGCCGCTTTAAACCGGAAGTGGTGATCGCTATGGATCCAACGATGGTGTGGGCAGGCGAAGGTTACATCAATCATCCCGATCATCGCGCCGCCGGACTGGCGACGATTGAAGCCATCTTCCCGGCGGCGGGGCAGCCGAATCTTTTTGAGGAGTTGGCGCAAGAAGGTTTAACGGCGCACAAGACGCGCAAAGTCTATGTGGGCAATTGGCGCGAGTCGGATTGCTATGTGTCAATTGACGATACGATTGATCTCAAGATCGCCGCGCTGCGCGCTCACAAGAGTCAGATGAAAGATTGGAACCCCGAGCCGCGCGTCCGCGAGCGCGCAAAGGAACTGGCGAAACACATTGAAGCGCAATACGCCGAAGCCTTTCGCATTGTGACGTTGGAGAGTGATGAAGATTGGGAGAAGTATAAGGGTAAGGCAGTGGGGAGAAAATAAAAGAGGTTTGTTAGGTAGTTGGGTGGTTGGAATTTTCCGATTGCGGATTTCGGAATGCGGATTGCGGAAAACATTTTGGAGTTTGAGATTGGCGATTAGAGATTGGAAGTTGGGAGTTTGGGATTTGGAAGTTTGAGATTTTTGGGGTTTTCCCTTATAAGTTGCTCTAATAAAGTTAGAAACGTCACTTGCGGTGAACTGTAGTTTTATAGGATAATCAGAAAGGTAGATGTTATCTTCGACCACGCGCTTTTCGAATCGCTCAAGTGTTGGAAGGAGGTGGTTGGTTTAGTTTTACACTACGATCAGTTTTTTCTTAACAGCAACAAGATAATTCACTTTAATTCTCTATTGGAGGAGAAACTCACATGAAAAAGAATCTGTTTATGTTGTTATCGGCTTTAGCGATCCTCTCGTTGGCGTTGGCGGCGTGCGCGACCCCCGCCCCGGTTGCGCCTACGGCGATGCCCGCCAAAGCCTTCCGCATTGGTTTGGTGACCGATGTCGGTAAAGTGGACGACAAGTCCTTTAACCAATCCGCTTGGGAAGGCGCGCAGTGCGGCGCCAAAGAGACCGGCGGCACGACGAAATATATCGAAACGACTGACCCGAAAGATTACGACAAGAACATCGCGCAATTCGGCGATGAGGGTTACGATGTGATCGTCACCGTGGGCTTTGCTCTCGGTGAGGCAACCATCAAGAACGCCGCCAAATACACCAAAGCGAAATTCATCGGCGTGGATCAATTCCAAGAGAAACCCACTGCCGGTGTTGGTGGCTTGATCTTCCCCGAAGATGAAGCGGGCTTCCAGGCAGGCGTGGTCGCCGCGATGATGAGCAAGACCGGACAGATCGGCGCCGTGCTTGGCACCGACGTGGTTCCGCCGGTGTGGCGCTTCGGCGAAGGCTATCGCGCCGGTGCGGTGTGGGCGAAGAAAGACACGAAAGTTAACATCGTCTATCACAACGACGTCGGCTTCGACAAGACCTTCACCGATCCCGAATGGGGCAAGACGACTGCCCTCTCGATGATTGACAAAGGCGCAGACGTGATCTTCGGCGCGGGCGGCAAGACCGGCAACGGCGCGCTGCTCGGCGTGGCGCAAAGCGGCAAAGCCTTGGCGATTGGCGTAGACACCGATCAATACCTCACCGTACCTGAGGCGAAAGCTGTGTTGCTCACCAGCGCGATGAAGTTGATCGTCCCCGGCACCTGCGACATGATCAAAGCAGTGAAAGCCGGAACATTCAAAGACGGCAACATCGTCGGCAAAGTGGGCCTTGCCCCGTATCACGACACCGAGTCCAAAGTGACGGCTGAAGCAAAAGCCAAACTCGATGAAGCGATGAAGGGAATGGCGGCTGGTACCTTGAAGACCAACGTCGCCCCGGCAAAACCGTAGTTCACTTACTACCGTAAGTTTGTTTGAAGAACAGAAAAAAGGGGAAAGAAAAACTTTTTTCTTTCCCCTTTTCTGTTATATTAACGACGCTGTAGAGACGTTGCGGTGTAACGTCTCACAAAAACCGAGACCACGACGTAGAGACATTGCGGCGCAACGTCTCACAAAAATCGAGACCGCATAATGACCTCAGCCGAAACATCATCGCCAAGCGGAACCGCCTCAACTTTTTGGCAAGCCATCACACGCACCGTCCTCATCCCCGTGCTTGCCGTGTTCACTGCACTCATCATCAATGCCTTCATCATTCGCATTTCCGGTGGCGATCCAATTTTGGCGTATCTGGGATTATGGGAGGGCGCATTCGGCTCTCCCAAAGCGATCTCCGAAACATTGGTGTGGTCAACGCCGTACATCTATGCCGGTCTCGCCGTCGCCTTAGCCTTCAAAGGCGGTTTGTTCAACATCGGCGCCGAGGGGCAATTGAGTTTTGGCGCGTTGGTCGCGGCGTGGATCGGTTTTGCCTTGCCAAAATTACTCGGCACGTCCCTGCCGTGGATTGTTCATCTGCCGTTGGCATTGTTCGGCGGAATTTTTGCCGGAGCGCTATGGGGCGCCATCCCCGGCTGGCTCAAAGCGCGCACCGGCGGTCACGAAGTGATCAACACGATCATGATGAATTACATCGCCGTTCTCATCACCTCATTCTTGCTCAACGGTCCCTTCAAAGATCCAAACCCGTTCAACGTCACCGCCCGCACGCCCTCCATTGCCGAATCGGCGCGCCTCACTCCGTTGATCGAAGGCTTTCGAGTCCATTGGGGAACAGTGTTAGCCTTGGTCGTCGCCTTTGCAGTCTGGTGGTTTTTGTGGAAGACCACACTCGGTTTTGAAATCCGAACCGTTGGCGCAAACCCCGACGCCGCTAAATATGCCGGCATCAACGTCTCGCGCATCATTGTGTTGACGATGTCGCTGGCGGGTGGGCTGGCAGGCATGGCGGGGGCAATTGAAGTGATCGCCCTCAACTATCGTCAAGAGTTGGGCTTTAGCGTTGGTTACGGTTTTGACGCCATCGCCATTGCGCTTTTAGGTCGCAGTCATCCCTTTGGCGTAGTGTTGGCAGCGCTTCTGTTTGGCGCGATGCGCAGTGGCGCGACTCGGATGCAATTCCTCACACAAATTCCGGTGGACATCATTTCTGTCGTGCAAGCCTTAATCCTTTTACTCGTCGCCGCAGAAGAGATCGTCCGTTTTATTTATCGCATCAAAGCGCCCAAAGAAACAGTGGTGCTCACTCGCGGTTGGGGAGGCTGATCATGACTGCACAAACTTCAACCGCCGGCAACCGCCTACGCTCTATTCTACGTGTTGCCGATCTCGGACGCTTCGGCATGATCATCTTGTTGATCATCGTCCTCATGGGAGTTGTGGCGTTGGTCGGCGCAAAAGAAAATCGCGTCGAAGTCATTCTGGCGTCGTTCCTCGCCACACTCTTCTCCGTTGCCACGCCGCTCACACTCGGCGCGCTCTCCGGAATTTATTGCGAGCGGGCGGGCGTGGTCAACATCGCCATTGAAGGTTTGATGCTCGGCGCGGCGTTCTTTGGTTTTCTGGCTTCGATCTATTTGAAGCAAGCCGGAGTATCCGATCAAGCGAGTCTGTGGCTCGGTGTCGCCGCCGCCGTTTTAACCGGAGCGTTGTTCGCCCTTCTCCACGCTGTTTTATCCATCACCTTTAAAGTAGACCAAATCATCAGCGGCACGGTGATCAACATTCTCGCCATCGGCATCACCGGCTATTTAAATCGCCAGCTCTTCTTTCAAGGACAAGTGCCGCACGCGCCGGGAGTGCTGCCGGTGATTCATATTCCGTTTCTGGCTGACCTTCCGGTGTTCGGCAAAATTTTTCAACAACAACCGATTGCGATTACCGCCGTGCTGCTAGTAGCCGTCACCCACTTCGTACTGTTTTATACGCCGTGGGGTTTGCATACGCGCGCCGTCGGCGAACACCCCAAAGCGGCAGACACCGTTGGCATCAATGTTTATTTCGTGCGTTACGCCAATGTGCTGATCGGTGGAATGATCGCCGGACTCGGCGGCGCGTATTTCACTTTAGAATCTGTGCCAAGCTTTGAACCATTGATGACAAACGGGCGCGGGTTCATCTCACTAGCGGCGATGATCTTCGGCAACTGGTCGCCCTTCGGCGCGTGGGCGGCGACACTACTCTTTGGCGCGGCGCAAGCTCTACAGATCAATTTGCAGTATTACTCAACCTCCATTCCCGAAAGCTTAGACTTCCTCAAGAAGTCACAGATCGTCGGCATGATTCCGTACATCCTCACCATGTTTGCCTTAACCGGAATCGTCGGGCGCACCACGCCGCCAGTGGCGGACGGACAAGCTTACGAGAAGTAAGAATTTTAATAGCAAGGCAAAAAGATGTAAAATCTGTGTAGGAGTAAAATGCTAATGGAAAGCATAACTTTACGCGCACATTATGACGGGACACGAGTTTTGCTCGACGATGAGATAGACCTTCCCGCCAACACAAAACTGCTTGTCACTGTAATCCGTTCACCAGATATGGAACGAGTGTCGTGGCTTAACTTTTCAGCCCAGGGTCTCGCCGCTGCCTACGATGATGATGAACCGGAATACCCTGTAACGCTGGTTAAGGAGCGAAATCCAGACTATGAAAGAGGGTGACATTGTCCTGACACCAGTTCCACAAGCCAATGGGCAGATCAAAAATCGTCCGGCACTTTTTCTGCGAGAGATGCCGCCTTTCAACGATGTGCTTGTTTGTGGTGTTAGTACCCAGCTTCAGCAACAGGTCGCAGGATTTGACGAAATTATCAAACAGCAAGACGCTGATTTCGCCTCAAGCGGGCTGGTGGCTGATTCACTTTTCAGGCTTGGTTTTCTGGCACTGATACCACGTAATAAGTTGCTTGGTAGTATTGGTTCAGTCGCGACTGTCCGGCACAAACGGCTACTGAAAAACTTAAGCGACTATCTCATTGAGTAGATGCCCAATGCCCGTTCGTCAGTAACTTAGCGCACACCACCACCATTCAAGAACAACCTCGTCAGTTTCATCCTACCTAATTTCTAATTCATAATTTATGACTATCGCCCTCGAAGTCCAAAACATCACCAAACATTTCCCCGGCACGCTGGCGAATGATCGTGTGAGCTTGACTCTGGAAAAGGGCGAAGTCCACGCTCTGCTCGGTGAGAACGGCGCAGGCAAGACTACGTTGATGAACATCGTCTATGGT
>JACRLA010000017.1 GCA_016215145.1 Chloroflexota bacterium | reverse complement strand
CGATGCCGCCGCTTCCGATGCGCCTTTTCACGGATTGCAGCGTGTGCTGGATCGCCTACCCGATGTGCAAAAGCGGGTGGTGGTGACCGACGATACGACGAAAACGATTCTGGATGAGTCGAAACAAGTTGATTTGGTAGTGATGGGCGCGACAGCACGACCTTCGAATAGCTCGGTGTCTTTGGGCCCGGTCGCGGATCGGGTGTTGGCAGAGTCGCAAGCGGCGGTGCTTGTCGTAAAAACCCGCCGCTTGATGCCGGAAGTGGTTGCGGATGAGTCTATTGGATCGCAGGCAATTTCGATTCTGGTGGATAAGTGGTTTGCCGAAAATACTTTTCATGCGGATGAATTTAAAGAGATTCAATATCTGCTCCATCTCAAGCGTGAGCAAAAACTTACCGTGAGTTTAGCCATGCCTGCGTTGAATGAGGAACGAACAGTAGGCAAGGTCATTCGCGCCGTCAAACGGGCTTTGATGGAAAAGGTGCCGCTGTTGGATGAGATTGTGTTGATCGATTCGGATTCAAAAGACCGCACCCGTGAGATCGCTTCTAAACTTGGCGTGCCGCTCTATATTCATCAACAGCTCTTGCCGGGTTTGGGCGCGCGGCACGGCAAGGGCGAAGCATTGTGGAAAAGTTTATTGGTCACTAAAGGCGACATCATCGTGTGGATTGATACCGACATCGTCAATATTCATCCGCGCTTTGTGTACGGGGTGGTGGGTCCCTTATTACTCAACCCCAAAATTAAGTTTGTCAAAGGATTTTATCGCCGTCCGTTGAAAGTGGGCGGCAAAGTTCAAGCGGGCGGCGGCGGGCGTGTTACAGAGTTAACTGCACGACCTTTATTGAATCTTTTTTACCCCGAGTTATCTGGCGTGATTCAGGCTATGGCGTCGAGACTGGACTCTTGATTGATATTTTCGAGAAGTATGGGTTGTCGTCAATAGCGCAAGTAGATTTGTTAGAGCGGGTGCATCACAGCCAGCCGCTCGAAGCATTGAGCAAAATGTCTTTTGCCATCATCCAAACGGTGATACGCAAATTGGAACGACACTACGAGAGAGCCTTTATCGCCGACGTGAACAAGACGATGAAGTTGGTGCGCTACGAGGAAGGCAATTACTTTCTTGATGTAGAAGAGATCGCCGAGCGTGAGCGTCCGCCGATGGTTGAAGTTGAAGAGTACGTGAAGCGTCGTAAAAAATAGAACAAACGCCAAGACTTCCGAAGTCTGGCAAAGGGAGTGATACATGATCTGGATCGAATTTGCTATTTGCGCGGCGTTGATCGTCGCCGCCGCAACGCAGCTTTCTCGTTACGGAGATGTGCTGGCGGAGAAAACCGGATTGGGGCGGGCGTGGGTGGGCGGGATTTTGTTGGCGGGGGTGACATCGTTACCTGAGCTTGTTTCGGGCGTCTCGGCGATTGTGTGGATAAACGCCCCCAATCTTGCGGCGGGATCGATTCTGGGCAGCTGCCTTTTTAATTTGGCGTTGATCGCCCTGATGGATTTAGCCTATCAACCCGGTTCGATTCTGGCGAAGGCGCAAGAGGGGCATATTCTCTCGGCGGGGTTGGGTGTGTTGCTGTTAGGGCTGACAGTTGCGGGCGCTTTGCTGGGACCGGACATAAATGGCTACGGGCTCTTCGGATTCAGCGTTGTCAGCATCGCCATCGTGATCGTTTACGTTGTTGGCGCGCGGCTTATTGCCCTCTTTGAACAACGGCGATTAGTCGAGGTATTGGAACAAGAGGCAGAAGCGCGTCACTATGATCAAATCAACTTGGCGCGCGCTTACGCCGCATTTATCCTCAGTTCGATTGCCATTGTTGCCTTGGGGGTTTGGCTTTCGTTTATAGGGGATCGGTTGTCAACCGAAACGGGACTCTCGCGTAGTTTTGTCGGCAATTTGTTTTTGGCAGCCAGCACCTCGCTGCCCGAAGTGGCGGCAAGTTTGGCGGCGGTGCGGTTGGGGGCGATTGATCTGGCGGTGAGCAATGCGCTGGGCAGCAACGTCTTCAACATCATGCTCTTGGCTATTTTCGATCTCGCCGATGGGCAGAAAAATTTTTGGAGCACGATGAGCGCGGCGAATGAGTTCGCGGCGGCGGTGGCGATCATGATGACTGCCGTAGCGATCATCAGCCTCATCTATCGCGCTTCGCCTAAGACGCCCTCACGCTTCAATTGGGATGGCGGAATGTTGTTAGCGATGTATGTCGGCGCGATGGTGGTGTTGTATTGGATCGGTTAACCCTTAAATCCGCGCAGGCGGATTTTGCCTTGTGTTGCCGCGATTTCAATCGCTTGGGCGGCTCACTTGCCATACCTCATTCCTGTGATAATATAGGCAACATTAATTCTCGAAGGAGAACTACCAGATGAATTTTTTGCTGAAAATTTCTAGAGGCATTGACGCTTTTACCGATTTTATTGGCAACCACGTCACCGACTATATCGTTATTCTGGTGATCATCGTCGGTTTCTATAATGTGTTTGTGCGTTATCTGGGGCGGTTCATTGAACTGCAACTCTCTTCCAACGTTTATATCGAACTCCAGTGGTATCTGTTTTCCATGATCTTCTGTTTGGGTTTTGCCTACGTCCTCAAGCACAATGTCAACGTGCGCGTAGACTTCCTCTATGCCAACTGGAGCGAGCGCACCCGCGCTTGGGTGGATTTTGTCGGCACGCTCATCTTTTTGATCCCCTTCTGCATTTTGGGCATTTACGTCGCCATCGTTCCTGTTTCGTTCTCGTGGGGCTTTTTGCCAGACGGCACATGGGGCGGCTCTATTGAAATGTCGCCCGATGCCAACGGTTTGCCGCGCGCCCCCATCAAGAGCATGATCATTGTGGCATTTGCCTTGTTGTTGCTGCAGGCAATTTCCCAAGCCATTAAATATGCCGCCATTATTAGTGGGCATGTTGAAATTGCTAAACAGATCGCGGCTGAAACTGAAGTCACTGCGGTAGAGTAAATTTGATGGGACTTACGCGCCTTAATCACGAATCCCACTTCGCTACGCTTCGGGGACTGCGTGACTCGAATAAACGAATAAGACGAATTTTAATTTTGTTTTATTCGTCAAATTCGGAACATTCGAGTCATTCGTGATAAAAATTTCCGTGAACTGCATAAGTCTAGTTTGATATAGGAGCGAGGAGATTAACTGATGAATGAGATTGCCATACAACAAGTAAGCCCGTACGCCTGGTTAGCCATCGCCATGTTCGTCGGCTTCTTTTTTATTTTGATGAGCGGCTATCCGGTGGGTTTTGGTTTTGCGGCGACGGCAATTGTCTTTGGGCTGATCGGTTTGGCGGTGGGCGCGTTCAATATCGAGCGCACGCGGGTGTTGCCCAACGCCTGGTTCAGCACCATGTCCAACTTCACTTTGCTTGCCATTCCCTACTTTGTCTTTTTAGGTTCTGTCCTCGAAAAATCCGGCATCGCCGAAGAGCTGCTCGAAACCGTTGGCATCTTAATGGGTCCCTTGCGCGGCGGCTTGGCGCTGGCGCTCATTCTTGTCGGCACGTTGTTGGCGGCAACCACCGGCGTGGTGGCGGCAACCATCATCATGATGGGCATGCTCTCGCTCCCGACCATGCTCAAATATGGCTACGATAAAGAATTGTCAACGGGAACGATCATGGCGGCGGGAACGATGGCACAGATGATCCCGCCGAGCTTGGTGCTGGTGATCTTAGGGGATACCGTCGGTGTCAGCGTGGGCGATCTCTTTTTGGGAGCGCTCGTTCCCGGGCTGATGATGTCCGGTTCTTATGCCATCTATGTCTTAGCCGTCGGATTCTTCAAGCCGCATCTGGCTCCGGCTCTGCCGCCCGAAGCGCGCACAATGCATGGTTGGCCTCTCCTCCGAAGAACATTCCGCGCGGTGGTGCCGCCTGTGGTCTTGATTTTTATCGTGTTAGGCAGCGTGTTCTTTGGTATCGCTACCCCCACCGAAGCCGGAGCCGTAGGCGCGGTGGGCGCTTGTATCTTAGCCGCCTTCAATCGTCGTTTAAATTGGAAGTTGCTCAAAGATGCGGCACACTCCACCTCGCGCATTGTGGGGTTAGTTGTCATCATCCTCTTCTGCTCATCGTTTTTTAGTTTAGTGTTCGATGGCTTGGGCGGCAAGGGCTACGTCACGAACTTGTTGGTCAACACTCCGGGCGGCGTCATCGGTTTCATGATCGTCGCCAACATCGCCATCTTCTTGCTCGGCGTGTTCTTGGAGTTCACCGAAATTTGCTACATCGCCATGCCGTTGCTCGCCCCTGCCGCCAGCGCCTTGGGCATTGATCTGGTGTGGTTCTCAATCGTGATGGCGATCAACCTGCAAACCGCATTCATCTCGCCGCCTGTTGGCTTCTCCCTCTTTTACATGCAAAGCGTCGTGCCAAAAGAGATCAGCACCATTCAAATTCACAAGAGCGCGATTCCCTTTATGGTGCTGCAAGTGATTGTCTTGGCTTTGGTGATTGCCTTTCCGCAAACGGTTAGTTGGTTGGTGAATCTCTCGTTCAAGTGAAACACCAGACCCTTCGGGTTTTGCGAAGCACCCCGCAGCGAAGCGGAGTGGGCGAAACCCGAAGGGTCTTTGGTTTAAAACAAAACACCGCGTGTCCGCTCTGCGAGACACGCGGTGTTTTTTGTTGCGCGATATTACTTGATGCTGCTGTAGACGTGAGTTGAGAAAGCAAACTCGTTGGTCTTGTTCCACGCATAAACGCCCGCGCGGAATTGTTTCCATTGATCGTAGATCGCTTTGAAATCCGGATCAGCGGCGGCGTAACCATCATACAGTTTGAAGGCTTCCGTCTCGGCGGCAGTCAAGATTTCTTTGCTGTAAGCGCGGAATTCAACACCACCGGCTTTCAGTTTGCCCAAGGCTTCGTTGTTGCGCGAGTCGTAGCGAGCCAACATGCCCAAGTTCGCTTCGTAGGCGGCTGAACGCACGGCTTCTTGGTAGACCTTCGGCAGCGTCGCCCACTTGGCAAGGTTAACTTGCACTTCCAGCGACGGACCGGGTTCCCACCAGCCGGGGGCATAGTAATACTTGGTCGCCTTATGCAAACCAAGCTTCTCGTCGTCGTACGGACCCACCCACTCGGCGGCATCCACCGCGCCGGTTTGCAGCGCTTGGAAGATTTCACCGCCCGCCAGCGTTTGCACGGTGACGCCCAGTTTTGCCATCGTCTGACCGCCCAAGCCCGGAATGCGCATCTTAAGACCTTTGAGGTCAGCCGGGGTATTGATTTCTTTGCGGAACCAACCACCCATTTGCGCGCCAGTGTTGCCAGCCGGGAATTGGATGATGCCGAATTTCTTGGCATAGAAGTCCTGCAGCAACTTCAAGCCGCCACCGTCATACAACCAGGCATTTTGTTGATTCGCCAAAAAGCCAAACGGCAGGGCAGTGCCAAATGCGGTCACGTTGCTCTTGCCTACGTAATAGTACGAAGCGGTGTGACCCATTTCTACGCCGCCTTGTTGCACGGCATCCAACACTTGCGTGCCGCTGAAGCCGGCAACTTCACCCGCCGCGCGCGGGGTGATCTTGAACTTGCCATCGGTCAATGCCAACACGCGCTCGGCAAAAATTTGCGCGCCACCAAAGATGGTGTCTAAGCTGACAGGCCAGCTCGTTGCCATTTGCCAATTGAAGCTCGGCGCTTGAGCTTGCGCGGCGGTGGGCGGCGCGCTGGTGACGGCGCCACCGGCTGCCGTCGGCTGCGCGGCGGTAGTCGGTTGCGCCGCAGCCGCAGTGGGCTGCGCTTGTGTTACGGGCGCGGGTGTGCTACATGCCACTGCTGCCGCGCCGACTGCGCCAACAGTTGCAACTTTCAAAAACTCTCGACGTTTCATGAAACTGCCTCCTCCGAAGGTGTGAATTTAGCTTCCTAAAGAAGCTAGCGGATAATTGGAATGATTTTACAGGAAGTGAGAATACAATGTCAACAAAGATACCGATCTCTTAATCATTCAGAGAAACCCGTTTTCTTGGAGAAAACGGGTTTCTTCCTCATTTTCGGCATTACCCGTAACTCCTTTGTAACCACACCCGCATCGAACCCGCGCCGCGATTGCCCCACACACTGTATGGCACGGCGGTTATAGTGATCGGATCGATTCGCGGACTGGCAAAGCGATAGAGATCATCGCCCCAGCCATTTGGACTGATCGCGCCTCCCTTTCCCTTTAATACCGTTACCCCGCCTAACACGGTGGCGCGGTGTTCTGCCTCCCAACCATTTTCCTTAATCACCAAACGGCTCACGTCGAGTCCATCGTGATCTACCCCCTCCACACAATACACCACAGGTCCTCGTTGCAGCGCCACGCGCCCGATCATCTGCCGCGCGTTTGGATTGGCATACACAAACCGAATCGGCATCTCAAAATTAAGCGTGATCGTATCGCCCGCTTGCCATTCGCGGTCAATCACAATGTAGCCGCTCAAGACTTCCGAAGTCTTTGCGGTGTGTGCGACTTCGGAAGTCTCAACAATGCCGTTGACGCTTGCTACAAATGATTCACACCACGCCGGACGGCGAAGATGAATCTTAAATCGCGCAGGCGTTGGCGGCGTCATCGTGATCGTGATCAATCCATCGTGCGGATAATTTGTCGTTTGCTTAATCATCAACCCGTTTTCAAATCTGGCTTCGCTCTGGGCGTAGAGGTGAATCCAAACACTCAAGACTTCCGAAGTTTTAGAAACTTCGGAAGTCTGAGAGTGGGTCTGAGAGTAAAAATAATTCCCCACGCTCGCCAACAACCGTGCGATGTTCGGTGGGCAGCAGGCGCAGCTATACCAAGTCTCCCGTTTGTGGTCGCCGTTGCTCGCCAACGGATTCACATACGCAAATAGTTTCCCGTCGAGTGAGACACTGCTGAGAACGTTGTTATAGAGAACGCGCTCGATCACGTCGGCGTATTGCGAATCGCCGGTGGCGTTCAACATGCGCGATGCCCAAAAAATTAAACCGATGCCCGCGCACGTTTCGGCGTAAGCGCTCTCGTCGGGCAGGTCGTAATCGCTGGTGAAGCCTTCGTTGGATGACGACGAGCCAAGCCCGCCGGTGATGTAGAGACGTTTGCTGACGAGATGCCGCCAAAGTTTTTTGCACACATCAAGTAGTGATTCATCATTCGTCTCGCGCGCTAAATCCGTCATCGCCGAATACAAATACATGGCGCGCACGGCGTGACCTGCCACTTCAGTCTGCTCGCGCACCGGACGATGCGCTTGCAGGTAAGTGTAGTCACCACCGAAGTAATACTTGCTCGGGTCTTCGCCGCGCGCCCGCGCTTCGAGATCATAGTAATGAGGTTGTGTTCCCCGCTCTTCAATAAAGTATTGAGCGAGATTCAAATACCGCTTTTCTTTTGTCAAACGAAATAGTTTGATCAACGCTAACTCGATCTCTTCATGTCCACAATAGCCGCGCCTCTTTCCTTCCCCTCTGCCAAATTGTGAATCAATGTGATTCACATAACGCTTCAATACGTTGAGCATTGACTCTTTGCCCGTCGCCTGATGATGTGCCACAGCCGCTTCGAGCAGATGACCGGCACAATACATCTCGTGTTTGTCGCGCAGATTCGTCCAACGATTCTCCGGTTCGACGTGAAGGTAATGTGAGTTGAGGTAGCCATCCTTCATTTGCGCTTCGCTCATCATGGAAATGATGTCGTCAAGTTGCTGATCAAGTTGTAATTGGTAAGTAGTAATTAAAGAGTAACTCGCGGCTTCCATCCACTTCGCCACATCCGAATCCCAAAAGACGTGCGGCGTGTTCGGTTCACCTTGATTCCATTTCCAAGCGTCAATCCTTCCCGTTTGTTTACACTGCTCGTAAATGTGCGGGATGGTTTGCGTGCGATTCGTCTCAATGCGTGATCGCCAAAGCGAATCGTTGAAGGTGATGTGGGTGAAGGGGAGAGGGTTCATGGGTGGTTGGGTGGTTAGAGATTGGAGATTAGAGATTGGAAGTTTGAGATTTGAACTTTGATCTTGGGATTTTGGGATTTGGGATTTTGGTTTTTAAATTGTTCATTGTTCATTGTCTCATTGTTCATTATAATCGCGTCATTCCTCTTGTGGCGAACGCAATGACTCTCCCCCTCTTCGTCGTCATCATTTTTGTAGCGGCTCTTCTTCAATCCCTCTCCGGTTTTGCTTTTGCGTTAATCACCATGCCTTTGGTGGCTTGGGTCGTT
>JACRLA010000016.1 GCA_016215145.1 Chloroflexota bacterium | reverse complement strand
ACTCATACAGTTCGGTCTGCTTTTGCAATAGCCCGTCTACTCGTTTGCGTTCGGTAATGTCTTCAATCGTGCCGTCGTAATAAAGCACCGCGCCCGTTTCATCGCGGATGGTGTGCGCGTTCTCACGGATGAAGATCGGCGTGCCATCGTGCTTGTGCCATACTGATTCGAGTCCGGTGATGTGATCATCGCGCTCGATCTGTTCTTTGAAAAAACGGCGCGAGTACGCCGCATCAGAGCTATCTTGTTCCAAATTGTGCGCGGCGACTTCCTCGAAGGATGAAAAACCTAACATGTGCACCAACGCGGGGTTGGAAGCGATGATGCGACCGTCTGGCGTGGTGCGATAGATGCCAATAGGAGAATTTTCAAACAACTGGCGATAGCGTTCTTCACTCTCGCGCAAGTTCTCTTCCGCCTGCACGCGCTCGGTGATGTCGCGCAATATAACAGTATAAAGATCGCCGCTGGCTAAATGGATTTGCGAAACGGATGCATCCGCCGGAAACTCAACGCCATCACTACGCAACCCGACGATAACCCTCAAGTCGCCCATCGAGCGATTCGTGATCCCCGACGAGACAAAATCGCGGACGTGTTGAGCGTGGCTCGCCCAGAATCTTTCGGGGATGAATTTTTCAAGCGGCTGACCGATAGCCTCAGCCGCCGTGCAGCGAAACACAGTCTCGGCAGCCGGATTAAAAAGCACGATGCGCTGTTCGGCGTTTATCGAAATAATAGCGTCTATCGCCGAAGTGACGATACCCGCCAGCTGCGCCTGACTCTGCTGTGATGCCGCCTCGGCTTGCACACGTTCACTCAGTTCAGCATCAAGTGCGTCGTACAAGCGAGCATTCTCCACGGCCACGGCGGCGTGATTGGCAAACAGCACCAGCAGATCTAATTCTTCTTGCGTGAACTTTTCAAAAGTGTTTTCGCGTAAGATGTGGATCACGCCGCTGACACTGCCCTGCCAGAGAAGAGGCGCGCTCATCACCGACTGAAAAGGTTGATCGTCTTCAAACATTTGGGCTCTGCCCGACCATGTGCCATAGTCGTCAATGATCAACGGCTCGCCGCTCTGGGCGACGTGACCCGCCGCGCCCACGCCGTAGTCGAGCATCGTTCCCGTGTAATCGCGTTTGGTTTTGTAGCTGACCACGCAGCGCACGCGATGATATTCCGGTTCGGTCACGTACAAGCCGCCGCTAGAGGAGCGCAGCAAATTGGCGGCGCGTTCCACAATGAGATGCAGCAATGCCGGCAAAGGTTGCGGGGAGGTAACATCCAGCAATGTGGCTTGCAGGGCGTTCAACTCTTCGGCGCGACGGCGCACCATTTCTTCTGCTTGCTTGCGCCGGGTGATGTCGCGCAAAATGCTTTGGATGTGTAGAGGCTTGCCTTGAAGATCGCGCACCATGTCCACGTTCACTTCGGCAAGAAAACGTGTGCCATCTTTTTTAATGAACTGCCGCTCGTAGACGGGTATCTTCTCCCTCGCCAAAAGTCTGTTCATCACATTGTGAGTCTGTTCGCGGGTTTCAGGGGCAACCAGTTGTTGGATGTTCATCCCGATGAATTCGTTTAAACGATACCCGAACATCTCGGCGGCGCGTTGGTTTGCCATGAGAACAACGCGCTGAAGATCAATGAGGAATATCGCGTCGTTGTTCTGCTCGAAGAGCATGCGGAAGCGATACTCACTCTGACGCAATGTTTCTTCTTTCTGTTTGCGTTCAATAACATAATGCTCCAGATCGTAGAACTGGCGGCGCAAAAAAATATAGAGAAGCAGCGCAGTCACACCGACAAACGCCCAGCCCTTGTACGTTTCCAACGCGATCAGCGTTTGCGGCGAGGAGACGAACAATGCCAGCGCTTGATCCGATAAAAGAATCCACAGCGCAGTGCCGATGGCGTAAGACAGTGAGGTGCGTAGAGCAATAGAGGGGGGGCGATAGATCATAGATGCCTCTTCATCAAAGGGATATAAAATAAATTGCTACTGGGTAAAATTCAGTATACTCCCGTTGTACGAACCGAAAATATGAGATTTGTCAGTGGATTCGGTATGGTATAGTCACCGCTCTATGATGCGTAAACATATTTTTTTTGTTCTGGCGATTGTGATCGCCGCCTGTGGAACGGCGACACCTTCCGAGCCGTATCTGGTGACGCTTACGCCGAACCGAGTCACCCCGACGATCAAAGTCGCGCCGACGGGGGCGGCGTCACCGTCCGTGCCGCCTCTGCCAACGGTGGTGCCGACTCCGACTTCGCTATCCTCAACCACGATCCCACAACCCACTGCGCCGCCTCAACCGACCTCACCGCCCGCGCCGACCGAGATTCCAAAACCCACCGAAGATCCATTCCCTCCGGCGCGAGCCGATCTCAGTAAAACAAAATTGGGCGTGCATGTGATTCTGAATAATGATGCGCGCATACTCGAATTTGTTAAACGCACCAAGCCGCGCGTGATGAAGGGCGTGGATAATTTGGATTGGCTGTCGAAGGTGAAAGAGGTTTCGCCCAAGACGATCACGCTCGGACGATTCACCGACACGCCGAACCGCGACGCGCTGGATAACAAAGACCCATCGCAATATCCTAAACCGGCCGACTTCGCCCGCAACTACATTAACTTTTATCTGGCGCGTTACCGCGCTAACCCCGGCGTGGATTATTGGGAAGGGTGGAATGAGCCGCAGCCGAACAAAGCGTCGGAGTGGGATTGGTATGCGGCGTTTGAAGCCGAGCGCGCCTGCCAGATGAAAGATTTGGGGATGAAGGCGGCGGTGGGCGGCTTCAGCGGTGGGCGACCCGAATACGCCGACATGGCGCGATTCATTCCGGCGATTCAAGCGATACAAAAATGCGGCGGCATTTTTCATTTGCATGAATACGCTTCGCCCTTAATGCAAACCGGAGTCGGCGTGGGGATTCCGGGCGCGCCTGCTAACTTAAACAAGATCGCCGGTTCGCTCACGCTGCGTTATCGCTATTGGTACGAAGGGTATCTCAAACCGCGCAAGCTCGACGTGAAGCTCGTCATTAGCGAAGGCGGCATTGACGCCGGAGTGGGGCAAGGCTGCCCGCAGCGATCACCGAATGAGGCGGGATGGTTTTCGTGTTACAAAGATTGGGGAAGCGCGGGCTTGGGTCCCGATATGTGGCGCGTGTATCTCGATCAACTTAAATGGTACGACTCGGAATTACGCAAAGATGATTACGTGATCGGAGTCACCTTGTTCACGGCGGGCACCGCCAGCACCGAGTGGCACTCGTTTGATCTCAATGATATGTTGAGACCGATGGCGTTTTATATGAATGAGCAGTAACAAAATCCCAACAGTGGGAATAGAGAAGGTGGTTGTAGATTTGAGTTTAAAAGCAGAACGCTGAAAGCGCAGAAAAACGCTGAGGGTCGCTGATAGAAAAAAGAATCGTAACTGCTTAGCCGATCTGTCATTGCGAGCGCACTTCGCGGAGCGGAAAGCAATCTCGGTTGCGTTATGAGATTGCTTCTCGAAGACTCGCAATGACGCTGAGTAGTTACAAAGAATCAGCGTTCATCAGCGAACATCAGCGTCTTCAGCGTGCAACGGTTTAATCGCCCATTAAAAATTCAGCGTCCATCAGCGAACATCAGCGACCCTCAGCGTTCAACGGTTTACTCGCCCATTAAAAATTCAGCGTCCCTCAGCGAACATCAGCGTTCAAAGGTTTAATCCCTACTTCAACGCCAGCGCATACTCCGTCAACTT
>JACRLA010000003.1 GCA_016215145.1 Chloroflexota bacterium | reverse complement strand
GCGTGACCTAAACTCGCGGGCAAGCCTTGTGTCCACCACAAATACATCGTCGGCGCGCCGTACTCGTGCAAACCTAAGATCGCATTGCAGCGAATCCCGGCTTCGATGGCTGGCATGAATGATTCAAATTGCCAAGGCTCCGGCGTGCCGGACGAAAAATTTCCTATCGAAGCTTTGAAACCGTACTTCTGCATCTCGCACGCGCGCGTTGCCTCAAACACGGCATACCATTCGTAATTTGGAAACGAAACTTCATTCCACCCTTCCCAATAATCCACGTAGTCTTTGTGTTCACGATACTTGGGCAAATACTCGTTCACAAAATCAATCGCCCGCTTCGCCGCGTCGCCTTCGCCGATATTAAGTTGCGGCACCACGTAGCGCCCAATGGTGATCGTATTGGGCGAAACCGCTTTCACCTTTTTTAAAAATTGAATATCGTCCACGCCCTTCATCACCGGCGGTTTAACTTTGGCAACATAATCTAAAGTGATCTCGCCGCTGAGCGTGGCGTGGAATCCGATCTTCGTCCCGCCCGATGCCGGCGCGCGCGTGGGGAACGAAGAGACCGACCACGTTGGGCTGGGTCCGATGATCGGCGGCGCGCCGCGATTGAATTTAGAAGTGGGCGTAGGGGTCGCCGCCAATGTGCGAGTCGGCGGCGTCACCTGAGTCGGCGGTTGAGGCGTGATCGTCGGCGTCACCGTAGGCAAAAGCTGTGGCGCGATCACCGCAGTCACTTGAAGAGTGACAATCGGCAAATTGGGAAACGATGTGACCGTGACCGGACTCAGCGCGACCACCGTGATGCCCACCGCGCGCCGAGTCAAAACATCGGCAACAGAAAGTGGCGTTGGCGTGTGCGAGGCGATAGTATTAATGTCGAAGCCCCACTTGAGAAGAACGCCCAACGCGGTGATACCGCTAATGAGGATCAGTGAGATCGAAACGCGCTGGCCTTTGGACATGATGATGATTATAGATGAACAATGGGGAATGAAAAATGAACAATGAACAATGGATGTTTGAGGTTTGAAGTTTGAAGTTGGGATTTTGGAATTTGGGATTTGGGATTTTGAGATTTTGAAACTTGGGATTTTGCTCTTTTCTATTCTATAATCATCAATACCACAAAGGAGATTCGTCATGCCCAGCAAACTTGGTCCGCACATCTTGAACGGCAATGAGTCTGCACGACAAATGATCCGCGCCGGAGCCCGTCTAGTGAAATTCATCAGCGAGTTCGGCTTGCTACCCGAAGTGACCGACCCGACTGTCACCATCATCGGGCGGTGGCACACCAACATGACCGCCGAAGCGCAGCGCCAAAACGAACAACCCGAAGCGGCGGCGCGGCGATTCCTCGACACGCAAAAAGAACATTACGCAAAATATCCAACCGTTAAATTATGGGAAGGTCACAACGAGCCGGTGTGGGGATCGAAAGAAGACATGCAGTGGTATGCCGCGTTTGAAGTGGCGCGTTTGCGAATGCTCGCCGACATGGGCTTGCGCGGCGTGATCGCCAACTTTGCAACGGGCAGCCCGGGTGATATTGAATTGTGGAGATGGTTCATCCCCGCCGTGCAAACAGCAAAACAATTTAACGGCGTGCTGGGCTTGCACGAATACGGCTCGCCATGGATGTGGTGGATGACCGGCAAGTATCAAATGAAACCCACCGAAGACGAAGGCGAAGAAGGTTGGGTCACGCTGCGTTATCGAAAAATTATGAACAAGTTTCTCAAACCCGAAGGCTGCGACGATGTGTTAATCGCCATCACCGAAGCAGGCTTAGATCGCATCGCGCCCACGCCGCCTGAATTCCCGGCGGGCAACTGGCGCGACAACATAGACAACTGGCTTCGTTGGGACGGCTCAACCGACCCGATTGATTATTGGCGCGGCACCGACCGCGACCCCGAGCGTTACTACGCCGAACAATTAATGTGGTATGACCGGGAACTTCGCAAAAATCCAAACGTGTTAGGCGCGACGATCTTCACCGTCGGCTGTTTTGGCGACCCGTGGACGAAGTACGATATTGCCGGAACCAAAGTTGCAGATTATTTAACCGACTACATCAAGCGCGAAGCGAATGTGCCGGACTCTACGGTGACGCCGACTCGCGTGGCGCAGCCGACACGCCCTTCAACCACTCTCGTCTCGCAACCCGCCGCGCCCACTCAACCCGCCGTCAATTTAATTGACAACGGCAGTTACGAGCGCGGTGTCACTCAAAACTGGCGCGGACTCATGGACCTCACCGTGCCAAATGGTTGGGAAGTGACATGGAAAGAAGGTTCAAGCGAATTACCGAATCAAAGCGCGCCGTTTCAAAGACCGCGATCTAATTTCGTCAACGATAGAGAGGTTGACAACGTTCCATCATTGCGAATGTTCGGCGAGTGGAAAACAATTTGGTGGCAGATGAAACAAACCGTCAACGGTCTCGCCGCCAACGCGCGCTATCGCTTTTCGGTTCAGGTCAGGCCCGATCCCGTTACGGGTTACGCCGGGGATGGCAGCAAAGTGTTTGCATCCAATGCCGACGCCGTCGAATCACGACTCGTGGTGAACTGCGGCGGTCAAACTTTTTCCACCGAGTGGGCAGACGGAACAAAATATCCGTTTGGCAAATGGGGAACAGTGACTCTCGACTTCACTGCCACTGCCGCGCAGGCAGAAGTGCAAGTGGAAGCGCGCGGGCGTTACGGACTCACTAAAAACTCGTGCTTCATTGGTCCCGTGAAACTTGAAGCGGCGGGCGCGGCGAGTGCGCCGAGTGCGTTAAAGAATAGCGACTTCAGCGGCGGCACAACATTTCATAAAGACCAACGCAACATCGAAGTGCCAGAAGGTTGGACGTTCTGGTGCGCCGACGAAACGACTCCGAAGAAAGGACCCGAATCGTTCAAGTATCCACGCGCCAACATCATCACACCCGATTCCGCTTCACCCGATGATCAAGATGGGTTGGTAGATGTGCCGCGCGCTTATCGCGTGGTGGGCAACTGGCGAGCGATCTGGTTCAGCATTAGTCAAAACGTAACAGGGTTAACTTCGGGCAACACCTATCGCGTCACGGCAAGAGCCATGCCCGACCCGGTGGATCGTTACGAAGGCGCGAACAACGATAAAGTTTTCGTCAGCGATCCCGATGGCGGCGAAGTGTGGATCAAAGCGGTAAGCGGCGGGCAACAATCGTTGACTCTTAAACGAGTGAACGCCGATTTTCAACCCGGCGCGTATATGGATTTCACGCACGAATTTGTGGCAAGTGGAACTGAAGCGGTCGTGACGTTTGAAGTTCGGGCGCGGTATCCATTGACGCAGAATGCGTGGTACATCGCTTCAATTAATGTGAACGATGCCAGCGCGGGGGCGGCGTCACCTGTGATCCCTGTTGCGACTCCTAAAACGACTCCATCACCATCAGCATCAGGCGGCAAGCGCGGCATCAGCGGCACGCTGCGTCTATTAGTCCCCGACAAATTAAGATACGCCGCGCAGATCGAAAATATCAAGTTCATCGAAGAGATTCAAAACCAGACGAGCGAGCGCAAGACGTACGGTTTGTTGGGCGTTGAGATTTTGAATAAGGATACGGGCGAGAAAATTTTCCACACCAGTTTTAGCGGCGAGATGATCTTGGGTCCTAACTGCAAGGGACCAAAAGATTCGTGCGGCGGTGAGGTGGAAGATCAGATGGTGATCGAAAAAGCGGGCAACTATCGTTTGAGTTTGCACATCTGCCATTCGAGTCTCGGCGACTGCACCAGCGGCAAAGGCGATTGGGAACAACTCTCGCCGCCCATTGATATTGCGGTGATCGTGTGGCAGCCCGGGCAAGAGAACCGCGCCGACGCTGCGCCGGGAAATTTCACATCGCGCAATGTGGTGGGCAACGAATTTTGGATCGAGAACCCCGAAGTGCGCGCCAACGAAGCGATCTGGTTTAATTTTAAAGTGACCAACCCCACCGACAACGAAGTGCCGTACAGTTTGTTGGCGGCGCGCACCGACAGCGGCTTCAGCGCGCAATCGTGGGCGAACAACAAATTGGGCGCGCATCAGGTGCTGGAGTGGAAAGACAATATCAAGATCAGCGAGCCGGGCGTGCATAACATCTTCTTGGGAATTTTTTACGATGGAGTGGATAACGGTTTGAGGAAAGATGCGAAGTGGGATAGGTTGTCGAATAGTGTAAGGGTGGTAGTGAAAGCGTAACCTCACCCCCTGCCCCTCTCCTGAATTGAAGAACACAATTCAGGAGAGGGGAGAAGGAATGAAAAACTATGAAAGCAAAACGGGTTAAAGAAAGTAGGGCAGTATATCGCGCCAAACGCAAACCGAGTTCGCCACGCGTCTCTAAAGCGAACATCTCATTACGTTGGGCAGAATTAGAAAGCGCCACCGCCCCGATCATTCTGGAAAAAGACGGCAAGCCTACGGCAGTTGTAATCAGGTATGAAGAGTATGAACGATCTACGTTGAGTCAGGTAGAGCGCAAACAAGTGGCATGGCGCGAAATGGAGAAACTTCTAGCGCAAGTTCACGCTCACACGCAAAAATTCTCGGATGATGAGATCGAAGCCGATATTACGATGGCAAGAGGGGAAGTGAGAGAGGCGCATCGTCTACGACGCATTAAAGGCGACCCTAAACTTTGAGACCCCTTCGTCGTTAATATCAGCAGGAGATCATCATCATGTCACTCATTCTCACTGTTGATACTAATATCTGGATTTCTACTTTTCTTACGCCTCGCGGTTATTCGGCTCGTCTCAAAAATTATTGGCAAGCAAATCGCTTTGATGTTGTAATCTCCCCACAACTGCTTGCCGAGATTTCCGAGGTTCTCGAACGCCCTCGTATACAAGCCAAGTATCAATACACTTCGACTGAAGTCAAAAAATATCTGCAACTGATTGCCGAACTCGCTGAAACCGTGCAGATCACCGGGTCGTTGAAAGCGTGTCGTGATCCTGATGACGATATGTTGTTAGAGACAGCCATCATTGGCAGAGCAACACATCTTGTCAGCAGAAAGCGGGTTTCTTTTTTTCCTATAGACAACCCCGCCGTAATAGGCGTATCTTGAATCGAAATCCTCAAGGAGAATCACTATGCCATACACAATCAAAAAATCCGTAACCATCGCCGCGCCCATCCACAAAGTTTGGGCGGCACTCACCGAACCCAAAGATATTGGCGCGTGGATGGGTGAGGCGAATGTCAAAGTGACTCTTCGCAAAGGCGGGCGCTATGCGTTTTTCGGCGGAGAGACCACTGGCAAGTTCACGACGATCCAAAAGCCGACCACGCTCGAATACACATGGCGGCAACACGAGTGGAAAAAAGAATGGAAAGACTCACTTGTGAAGTGGAAATTGAAAGCAAAAGGCGATACAACTATCGTCAAATTAACGCACATAGATTTCCCCAACAAAGAAGAACGCGACGGACACAACGACGGCTGGGATGTTTATTGGCTGCAACCGATGAGCATCTGGTTAAGAACCTCTGATTGAATCGTGTGCGACCTACAGGAGATTTTATGACTCGCTCTCTCATCTTGATCATTGCATTGACTCTCTCGGCGTGCGCGACGCCGCCCACGCCTCAACCGACAGCCGCCGCGCCCGCCGCCACCGCGCCCGCATCAACGGTGACGCCGACTCAAAAAGTTGCGCCGACATCGGCGGCGGCACCGAGAGCATCCACTCCATCATCACAACTTAACAGCGCGGGCAATGTGCCATCCGTGGTGCCATCTTGTCCAACGGACGTCAGCACGCCGTTGTTCAACACCAGCCCCATTGACATTAACGATTTCATCGCCTTTCGTCCACTTGGATTTTTATCTCATCCTATTCACGTCTTCCCCGCCAAACATTCAGCCTTCTCGATGACTCTACCCGGACAAAAAGCGGTGGCGAAGCCGGTGAAAGCGCCGGGTAAAGTTTGGGTGGTAGAAATTTGGGAAGCGACGTTTAGCACGGGCGGCGCGAACTATCAGGTGTTTGTATATCCGTGCCGCGAAGTGCGTGTGTATTTTGGTCACGTCGCCACTCTCTCCGAAAAAATGATCGCCGAATTTAAAAAGGGCGAACCCAAATGCAATTCGTTTGCCGATGGCACCGCCACCGTGACCACTTGCCGTCGTGAGAATATGACTCTGACGCTTGAGGCGGGCGAGCCATTTGGCGCGGGTCCCGATTCGGCGGGCGTGGATTTTGGCGTGATCGACGTGCGGCGCAAGCCTGCAGGATTCATCGTGCCAGAGCATTACGATTCGTTTTATCCGTACTACGCTTCGCCGCTTGATTACTTTACGCCCGAAGTGAAAAAAGTTTTGGAGAGCAAGACGGGCAACGTGTTTGGGACGAAGATGCGAACCGCCGAACCGATTGGCGGAACGTATATGCAAGACGTGGCAGGCACGGCGCAAGGCAATTGGTTTCCGCCCGGCAAGTATCATCGCAACTCTACTGATCTGAGCCCGATGATGAGCTTAGTGCATGATTACACCGACCCAACGCAGCCGATCCTATCTGTTGGCACTTCGGTGCAAGGCACCAAAGCAGGTTTGTATTCTTTCAAGATCGAAAAAGAGGGAGTGATCAATCGAGACTTTAACGAGGTGAAAGCCGACGGCAAAACCTATTGCTACGAAAATTTTGCGAGTGGGCAGAGCGCGGGTGGCGTGCCGTTGAACACGACGCAAGGCGTATTTTTAGTTACGCTGCCCGGCGCGACAACGTTGAAGATGGAATTTGTGGCGGGAGCTTCGTGCAAAGCTGCGTCAGCGTTGACGGCGAATGCGGCGGTGTTTGAGAGGTAGTTTGTAGTAACGGCGTGTTGCCAACCTCTCGGCAAACGTAGTATGATCTGATCTAGAAAGTGTGCTATGTCCAATCTCACCTACTCCCCTAACGAAGTTCGTCTCATGCAATACGCTGAAAAGATTTTCGCGCCGTTGATTCATGAAGGCGTTTTTGACAATCTTGAGCGTGTGTTTAGCGCGCTACTGTTAGATTACATTGATCGGCAGATCGCTCTCTATAAAAACAAGAACAACGATCTTGAAGCACGACACCAACAATCGTTTGACGATTTCACCGCGTCGTTGAAAAATCGCGCCACGCCCGAACAAGAAGAAGTATGGATGGACTGGGAAGCCGCGCGAACTTTTCTCCGCAAGTGGCAAACTATTCGTAAGCAAGTGACCGATAATGGCATTGCTTGACGATCTGCTCGCGCATATGCGCGATACGCCAGAATTAAGTGACATTCAGGTCGTTGAAAATGAGGCGGTGGACGACGAAACATTCCAGTTTAAAGTCCGCGCTACTATCGTTCCCAATTTCTTACAAATTCGTTTCCTTGCCGACAAAGACCTCAAGCGTTATTCTTTCCAACTGTATAGTAACCATCCTCTGCTTCGTTGGGACAACTCACCTCATTATCCTGACCTTCCAAATCGTCCTCATCACTTCCATAACCAAGACAACGATGTCACCGCATCATCTCTTACGGGCAACTTGCTCGCCGATTTTGACATCGTGATCGCCGAGATCAAAAAATTTATGAATCTGGTTTAAGGAAACTCTATGCCCCCACTTCACATCGTCACTGGCGCCTTTGGCTATTCTGGAAAATACGTGGCGCAACGTTTGCTCAACGAAGGTCATCGCGTCCGCACGCTGACCAATTCACTTAATCGCCCCAACCCGTTTAGCGATAAAGTCGAAGCGCATCCGTTTAATTTCGAGAACAGGACCGCGCTCGTCGAATCCATGCGCGGCGCGGAAGTTTTTTACAACACGTATTGGGTGCGGTTTAACTACACGATGCAAGGGTTGCAACATTCGGTTGCCGTTGAGAATACGTTGAGGATGTTCGAGGCGGCGAAAGAAGCGGGCGTGAAGC
>JACRLA010000015.1 GCA_016215145.1 Chloroflexota bacterium | reverse complement strand
ATGCAAGACGGGCGGCTCTTGCGAATGTAAATAGATCAGCGCGTCAATTAATTGCCGCGCCCAATCTAGCACGCGCGCTTCGGCGAGGAAGTGCCCTTCCTCGCGGGCTTGGTTGATCACTTGTGACAGGTCTTGCCCCGGCACAAAATCCATCACCAAGAAGTCGCGGTCATCGTCTTCGGACGAAAAGAAGTCGGAGACTTTGGGCAGGCTGGGATGATCGAGACGCGCGAGGACAGATGCCTCGCGGTAAAATTGCTCGCGGGCTTGTTGTTGCGCTTCGGGCGATGAGTTGGGATCGCCGATGACTTCTTTGATCGCGCACTGACGACCTTGTAAACGCTCGTCGTCGGCGAGATAGATCGATCCCATGCCGCCTTGCGCAACGGACTCTCGAATGCGATAGCGATCACGCAGCAGATCGCCGACGCGAAAGGTCATGGAGTGACTCCGTGCAAGACTCGATTTCGTTAAACGTAGTTTAGCTCCTTGCGGGCATTTTGCGCGTGCAAGGTGCTATGCCCGTACGACGGGCATACGACATAACGAAAAATTATTTAAATGTGTTTCTTTAGACTGTGGAAAGCGGATGAGAGTTATGGCTCCGGCGTGAGATCGCTTTCCGAAATCTCAGAGCAACTCTCGCAACAAGTGACAGTCACTTTAAAAGTGACTGTCACTTTACGAATTATACTCCTGTTGA
This sequence comes from Chloroflexota bacterium, assembly GCA_016215145.1. Classification (GTDB taxonomy): domain Bacteria; phylum Chloroflexota; class Anaerolineae; order Anaerolineales; family VGOW01; genus VGOW01. The sequence continues at coordinate 8,803 of JACRLA010000015.1, read as the reverse complement.
CGGAGATTCATAATGACTCAACCGAAAGATACACCTATCCTCGTCGCCCAAACCGGTTCGCAGAGCGGACAGCGTTGGTCGCTGAGTAAAGACGAACTGATCATCGGACGCGGCGCAGATTGTGACGTGATGATTGACGATAAGACCGTCTCGCGCCATCACGCCAAGATCGTGCGCGAAACAGACAAGTGGTTGTTGGTGGATACTTCCAAGAACGGTGTTCACGTCAATGGTCAAGCGGTTCAAGAAAAACATGAACAGCAAGACAGCGATGTGATCGCCATTGCGACGGCGGCGAAATTAGTTTTCATCGCTTCCGAAGCGACGCTACCTCTCTCGCTGTCATTGCCAAAAGGCGGGCGGCTCAAGTTGGATGTGTTGTCGCGCCGCGTGTGGGTGCATGGACACGAGATCGATCCGCCATTTTCGTTGCCGCAATATCGTTTGTTGGAATTGTTGTATGCGCGTAACGGTGAAATTTGTACGCGCGAAGATGTGATCAAATCTGTCTGGCCCGAAGCGCAGATTGACGGAGTCTCGGAACAATCCATTGACGCTTTGGTTCGCCGTTTGCGTGACCGCCTCTCTGAATCGGACGCCGACCATCAATATATCGTCACGGTGCGTGGGCATGGCTTCCGGCTCGATAATCCGAGTCAATAAAAAGCCGAGACACCGAGTGTCTCAAAGACACTCGGTGTTTGGAAGACCTCATAAAAAGCCGAGACACCGAGTGTCTCAAAGACACTCGGTGTCTGGATCACGCACATTAACCCACGCTAAGAATAACTTGACTTAGTTGTTTCGTATGTTGTATATTGTTTCACAGAGTGCGAGCCGTCGTGAGGCGGCTTTTTCTCTGATACGTGGCAAATGACGCGCACACGGCATGAAAGCGATAGCGGTGTGCGCGTGCTATGTCAAAAAGAATCTCACAGATAATTTTAAAAAGGACAACATGATTCAAGTCGAAGGACTCACTAAACGTTATGGCTCTCGCCTTGCCATTGACCACCTGACGTTCCACGCGGACAAAGGTGAGATCGTCGGTTTCCTTGGTCCCAACGGCGCGGGCAAAACCACCACCATGCGAATCCTCACCGGTTATATGCCGGCTTCAGAGGGCAAAGCAATTGTGGCGGGTCGCGATGTGTTCACCGATTCGCTCGAGGCGCGCAAGCGCATCGGTTATTTGCCGGAGACCGTGCCGCTTTATACCGAGATGTCGGTCTGGCAGTATCTCGATTTTATGGGCGAACTACGCCAACTTCCGAATCGGGATGATCGAATCGAAGAGGTGATGGAATCCGTGCATATGACTGACCGCGCCGATTCGCTCATCAGCAATCTCTCCAAAGGTATGCGTCAGCGCGTGGGGTTGGCGCAAGCGTTGTTGCACAAACCGGAAGTGTTGATTTTGGATGAGCCAACTATTGGTCTTGATCCGGCGCAAGTTAGAGATGTGCGCGAGCTGATCCGCGAGCTCGGCGGTGAGCGCACGGTGATGCTTTCGACACACATCTTGTCGGAAGCGCAAGCGATCTGCAATCGCGTGTTGATCATTAACAAGGGAAAGATTCTGGCAGAGGATACGCCGGACCGGCTGCGCGCCCGACTGAGTGGCGGCGACCGCGTGGGTGTTAAGGTGATGGGCGATGGCGCCGGTTTAACGGAAGCATTGAACAAAGTTCCGGGAGTCACCGCAGTCCATCCTATCAAAGATGGTGAATATGAAATTGACGCCGCGCCGGGTGGCAACATCCGACCGGAGATCGCCAAAGCGGTGGTGAACGGCGGTTGGAATTTGATGGAGTTGAAAGCGATGGGCATGAGCCTCGAAGAGATTTATTTGCAGTTGGTGCGCGAAGAAGCGGAAGAGGAGGAGGCGCAAAATGCGTAACACTTGGACAATCGCTAAACGCGAGTTTGTGCATTACTTTGTTTCGCCGATCGCTTACGCGGTGGCGGTGTTATTCCTTTCTATCTTGGGTTTGCTTTTTGTGGCTAACGTGAACAACGTGGCACAGCAAGGCGGCTCGCCCTCGATCAGTTTTGTCTTTGGACCTTTGACGACGCTGTTGCTTTTCTTTGCGCCGGTGTTGACCATGCGCTTGTTAGCCGATGAGCAGAGCAAAGGTACGTTGGAGTTGTTGTTGACCGCGCCACTGCAAGAGTGGGAATTGGTTGTAGGGAAATGGTTGGGCGCGTGGTTGTTCGGTTTATGTCTGCTGGCAACGACCACGATCTATGCGGTCATCTTATATGCGTACGGCAATCCGGATACGGGCGTGGTGTATGCCGGACTGTTGGGCTTGGCATTGTTGATCGGCGCGATCTTGGCGATAGGCGTCTTTGCGTCATCGGTGACGGGGAACTTGATCGCTTCGGTGGCAATTGGTTATGCCTTTGTGCTGACGATTTGGATCATCGGTTTTGCGGGGCAGGTGGTTCGGGTGTTGTTCGGCGGCAATCAAGTGATCGCAACTGTGACCGAGTATATTGATTTTGCCGGTCATTTCTCGAACACGTTCAATCGCGGGATCATTGATACAACCGATATTGTTTATTTTGTGAGCGTGATCGCTATTACGTTGTTCTTGGCGACGCGAGTCGTAGAAGCGCGGAGGTGGCGCTGATGGAAATTAAAGGCAAGCATCTATATGGGTTGAGCGCATTGCTCTTGGGCATTGTTGCGCTCGTCTTTTCACTTTTTTACTGGTTCATCAACCGTGATTTCGACACAACCGTTAAGGCGACACTCGCCGCGGGGTTGATCGGGTTGGCGCTGGCGGCGTGGTTAGAGATCGATCTGATCACCGTCGCCCTCAAATCGCGTCAGGCAAAATATGGCGCGGAGGCTTTGGCGTTGACTCTGGTGTTCTTGATCGTGGTGGGCTTGATCAACTACATCTTCTATCAAGATCGTTTCAAGAAACGCTGGGACTTAACCGAAAACAAAGAGAACACACTCGCGCCTGAAACGCTCAAAACGTTGACCGAACTCAAAGAGCCGGTGAAGGCAGTCGGCTTCTACACCTCGCAGTCTGCTTTTAATCAAGAGAGCACGGATAAACTGCTGAAGAATTTTAGCGAGAACAGCGGCGGCAAGTTCTCTTACGAGTTCATTGATCCGCAACTGAAACCGACTCTGGCGCAGGAATATAACGTGACGCGCGATGCGACACTTTATATCGAGCGCGGCAAGCAACGCGAAGCGGTGGACTTCGCCGATGAGCAGTCGATCACGAATGCCATCATCCGCCTCAACAACCCGACGATACGCATTGTGTATTTCATAGGTGGGCATGGCGAGCGTGATATTGAAGACGGCTCGGAGTTGGGGTTGATGAATATCCGCACGTCGTTGCAGAGCGTGAACTACAAGATTCAACCGTTGAAAGCCATCACCGCAACGATCCCGTCGGATGCCTCGGCGATTGTGATCGCCGGACCCACGACTCCTTACACGCAAGGTGAAGTGGATGTGATTGCGAAATACTTGGCGGGCGGCGGCAAAGCGGTCTTTGTGCTTCGCCCTTCCACGTTGATGGGCGTGAAGAAAGGCGAGCCGGATTTGCTCGCCGACTATCTGGCGAAATCGTGGGGTGTAACGCCGCGCAATGATGTGGTGGTGGATCCGTCTCAATATGTTCCTCAACTGGGACCGTTGGCGCCTATCTCGACGAAATACGGCGCGTCAACTCCCATCATGAATGAGCTGAAAAATATCGCCTCGTTCTATCCCTCAACGCGCAGTTTCGCCATCGCCGATTCCAGCACGGCGCCCGCCAACGTTATACCGTCGGCGCTCGTGCAGACCAGCTCGGTGGCATGGGGTGAAACAGATTTCGATTCGATCAATGCCGGCAGCCCTCAACCTGATGCGGTGGACGCAATAGGCGAGCTAGTGGTTGCCGCGACCGCCGAAAACAGCAGCACCAAAGGTCGGGTGGTGGTGTTTGGCAGTGGCGATTTTGCGGTCAATCAATTTGATCGTCAAACGATTAACGGCACGATCCTGATCAATTCGATCAAATGGGCTTCGGGCAACGATTCATTGATCGCCTTGACGCCGAAGGCAAACACCCTTCGCACGCTCAACATTTTCTCGATCCGCGATCAGACGATTGTCTTTATCTTGTCGTGCTTGTTGCCGCCGTTCTTGGTGATCCTTGGCGGGGTCGCCATGTGGTGGTCGCGCCGACGCAGTAACGCATGAACAACCAACGCACTTTTGTAATCTTGTTGGTGGGTATCTTGGTGTTGGGCGGATTCGTTTACTACATCAACGTGAATCCGGATGTGCTTAAAGAACCTTCGTCGGCGACTGCCGCGCCGCTGCCGGAAAAGTTGCTCAACACGCTTCCTGAAAACGTTGCTAGCTTCTCGGTGATAGATCGCGTTAAAGGGATTACCTTCACGGCGGTTGTGAATGAGAAGGGCGTTTGGCAGATCAAGGAACCGCAGCCGGGGGATGGCGACTCGGCCCGAATTAATTCGGCGGTCTCTATGTTGACGTCGCTTTACCCGACGCGCACTTTCACCGAGTCGGTTAATCTCACCGATTTCGGAATCCTTAAGCCGGATTACGTCGTCGAGATCAAACAGAAGAACGGCGCGACGTTGAAAATGGAAGTGGGTAAAAAAGATGCAACCGCTTCGGGATACTATGTGCGGAAGGAAGGCGCGCAGAATGCGATGTTGATCCCAACTGCGGCTTTGGATTCGGTGTTGAGCCTTCCGTCGTCGCCGCCTATCGCGACTCCTACGGTGTTGCCGACTCTGCCCGGTCCGCTTCCTTCGGTTTCCACGCCCGTGCCAACCGCGACCTACGCGCCATAACGGCTCGCTTCCGTGTAAGTTCGCTTAACATAAGCGCGAAGTAAGCCTTTTTGAGGCACTTCGCGCTTTTTACTGCGTGGGGGAAGAAACCCGTTTTCATGCGAAGCACCCCGTAGCGAAGCGAAGTGGGCGAGAAAACGGGTTTCTCTGACAACTGCTAGTTGCTTTACAAATTAATTGGGAGTATTCTATTGACCGATATGATTAAACGTAAACCTATTTCCAAGTCTGCCAAGACTTCTAAACAACGCGCAAAACTATTAAGAAAAGCGGCGCAGAGAATTCGTCCCAAGACTACTGTGGTCGGGCGTAAGAGTGCCAAGCTGGCGACTGCGCCAATGGGTGTTGTCCCCGGCGCGGAAGATGCTGCCCCCGCCGAAGAAGACAGTGACGCTCTGAATCAACTGCTTGAGGTCGGCAAGAATCGCGGCGTGGTGACGTACGACGACATCTTGCGATTCTTCCCCGATGCCGAGCGCGATATTGAACAACTCGAAGAAGCTTACGCCGCGCTGCAAGCGGCGGGCATCGAGCTGGTAGATACCGCTTCAATTGAAGACGAACCAAGCGACGAAGAGATTGAAGAGACCGAGGACGAGGAAGACAGTCTGCGCGATCTCGCCAACGACGATTCGTATCTCTCGGCGATTGACGCCGACGACACCATTGGCTTGTATCTCAAAGAGATCGGGCGTGTGCCTTTGCTCATCGCCGCCGAAGAGGTGGCACTGGCGAAGCGCATGGAGAAGATGAAGTTTGCCCGCGAGCGTTTGGCGAAGGGCGGCAAGACTACTCAGAAACAAAAGGGGAAACTGCAATATGATATTGAAGATGGCTGGGCGGCGCGCGAACATCTCATCACCGCTAACTCTCGTCTGGTGATCAGTGTTGCCAAAAAATACATGGGGCGCGGAGTCCCGTTCCTCGACCTGATTCAAGAAGGCAACATCGGTTTAATAAGAGCCGCCAAAAAATTTGATTACAAACGCGGTCACAAGTTCAGCACCTACGCTACGTGGTGGATTCGTCAAGCGGTCACTCGCGCCATTGCCGATCAAGGGCGCACGATTCGTGTTCCCGTGCATATGGGTGATCAGATTAACAAACTATTGCGCGTCTCGCACTCGCTCACTCAAGACTTGGGGCGCGACCCTAGCGTGGACGAATTGGCAGAGGCGCTCGGCGTGACCGGGAAAAAAGTGGAGAGCATGATCCAGATCGCCCGCCGACCTCTCTCGCTGGAGACTCCGACCGACGAAGAAGAAGATTCAGTGTTGGGCGATTTTATTCAAGATGAAGACAGCCCGGCGCCGGTTGAAGTGGCGACGAAGAATCTGCTACGCGAACAGATTCAAGAAGTGTTAGCTACTCTGCCCCCGCGCGAAGTTCGCATTTTGCAACTGCGTTACGGCTTGCTCGACGGCGAGAGCTACACGCTGGAAGAAGTGGGCAAGAAGATGGGCGTGACCCGCGAGCGCGTGCGCCAGATCGAAGCGCAAGCGTTGAGTCGGTTGCGACATCCTTCGCATCGAAGGAAGTTGCGGGATTACTTGAAGGAGTAGGGGGCTAAAGGAAAAAAGGGAAACAGGGAAATAAAGGAAACAGGTCGCTGATGAGGCGACCTGTTTTTTTAAGATTCGTATCGATCCGCTTGAATTCTGATGTGGGTTTCACCGTTCAATAACTCAGTGGCGGGTTGCATACAAACACATCTATTTTTGAATTGCGAATGGCATATGAGCAAGTATCCCAAACTACACCAGCGAAATCAGCTGGGTCAGAATAGGTTTTCAGAAAGTCAATGTCTAGTGTGAAAACCCCATCGCCTTTGAAATCATATGAACAATTTTGAGATATGCCATCCGAGGCTGTTACTATCCAATCTGTACAACTTACCAAATACTTGCTAATTTCCTTGTCAACTTGTTGGCGCGATGTCCCTCGGCTATAGCGGTTGAGAAAATCGGGAAAGAACTCAAAAGCGTAAGTGTTTTTTCGTTGACAGCGCAAGTCTTGTTTACTGAGTTGAAGAGTATTGCATAAGTCTGTGACAACTGATGTCTTCAACGGTTCCGAAAATCTCTCAGGGAAATGTCGCACAACGTAACGATAGCCCAAATAAGAGGTTGGCACTGAAACAATTACGAAACAGACAACTGAAACAATTACGAAACAGACAAATGATGTGATCACTAAAAATGCGAAGCAACTGCATCTTATCCAATGCGGTTGCTTTCTTTTTGGGTTATCCTGTGATGTCATTGGTTTTCACGCAGACATTCGGAGTGTAAACGGTTTAGCAAGTTATTATGTTTCAGTAGCAGCATTTCCGATTGCGTCGCGTTGCTCAGCTAGTTTTCAAACGGAGCAAGATCATCTTTGCCAATCGTCTCGTCGTCAACGCTCTCCCACCGGCGTGTTGTGTGTTAGAAAAAATCCCGCTAAAGCAAACTGTGACCCCAACGCGATTTATCGCGTTTCCGCGTAGCGTATCAGCAGGATGATTCATCATCCTGCTCAAGAACAGCGATCTCCGTAAATCCTTTTCACCGTTTCCTCCGCCGTCTCTTCACTTTCCCATGACCCAAACGAAGCCCAAAAGCGTTCTGAGCGGCGCAATTTATCCGTATCATCTCGAATGGGTTCAAGGAATGTCACCACGACTCGGTACGGCGATTTAACCGAAACCGATTCGAGCAGGCGAATATTTTTTCCATCATAAATGGCTGGCACAGATACGAGAGACATATACGTTATTCCTTTTGCGGAATTACGCGAGAACGCGCGGGCGTATAGATTGTAATGCTTTGGCTTCCTCTTGTTGGGCGTGATACAAATCCCAACGTAATTGCAAATCCATCCAAAAGTCGGCTGATGTTCCGAAGAACTTTGCCAAGCGTAGCGCGGTGCTGGGAGTCATTCCGCGGCGCGCGTTAATAATTTCGTTGATGCGTTGATAGGGAACGTGAATTGCATCCGCAAGTTCTCGTTGGGTGAAGTGCATTGGAAGCAAAAATTCTTCCAATAACATTTCGCCGGGGTGGGTAGGTGTGCGATGGGTAGGGACACGAATCATTTGTCTCGTCCTTTTTAGCGGATTAGTGACCTGCCTCTACTCGAATCTCCCGAATGATTTTTGAAACTTCCTCTTGCGATTTGATGTGTTGCGAGAGGATATGCTCGGTCGTCTCAAGCACGCGATCCGCAAAAAGATTGGAGATGTCTTGTCTTAACCCTTGCCCCACATAAAATTTGATCAATGCCTCAACTGACATATCACGGCTTTGAGCAACTTTTTTGAGCGATTCGAGCGTATCTGTTGGCACATCAAGTGTCACCGACTCTTTGGCACGAGGGTGTAATTTGAGTTTAAATTCTTCACTGTTCTTCTTCATATAATTTTCTCTCCTCACGGGTTGCGGGTCGAGCAGAAATTATGCGTGTTCGCTCTCCACGCTCCGTATAAACTGCTAATAGGAGGCGCGGCGAAAGCGAATAACCAATAATAAATTCGCGCTCCTCATCCTCCTCGTCCTCTGCTGAAGCATCTCCGTATTGGTAAAACGGATCGAGAAAAACTTCTGCCGCTTCTTCAAACTTCACGCCGTGTTTCTCGAAATTGGATTTTGCTTTAGTCTCATCCCATTCAAAATCAACGTCTTGTAAATGATGTAGCACATCCATAGAGTAAATCCCTCTTTCAGATTTTAGCACAACGCCTTTCCTTGTTTCCCCTGTTTCCCTGTTTACCTGTTTCCCTTCTTTCCCTCTACCTATTCGCCCTCGCAATTTTATTCAACGCCTTCGGTTCGCCGAAGATGGCAAAGTGATCACCCTAAGCGAGCGACAGATCGTTATGCGGATGCAAATCTACTTGCTTGCTGCGCTCCAACAATACAATGGTGGTGTCAAATGTGTTTTCAACTTGATCAATCGTCATGCCGATTAACGTGGAATGTTT
>JACRLA010000014.1 GCA_016215145.1 Chloroflexota bacterium | reverse complement strand
CCACTGGCATCCGCCGCACGCGCCGAAGTGTTTGCAGATGGGAGTCACACGATCAGGTGACGGCGACATCACTTCGATCAACTTCGCCCGCGCAAACGTTGGCTTATCTTCAACGATCTCCACGCGCGTGGTTTCGCCGGGAATCGTGAACGGCACAAAGATCGCCTTGCCTTCGTGGCGACCAATGGCGTCGGCGCCGTTGGACATGGTAGTGAGGGTGAGGTTAAGAATCATTTGAGTAAAGACTTCCGAAGTCTTCGCGGTTTGTGCGACTTCGGAAGTCTGGTTGAACGCATTATAATCGTCTCCATGAAAGTTTCTTTGGCAATTACGGTCTTGAACGAAGGCGATCACATTCGCCGTTTGTTGGATTCGGTGGTGAAGCAAACGCGCCAACCCGATGAAGTCGTGGTGTGCGACGGCGGATCGAAAGACAACACGCTTGATGTGATTCGTGAATATGAGAATCGTTTGCCGTTGAAGATCGTCGTCAAAGAAGGCGCGAACATTTCGCAGGGACGCAATGAAGCGATACGTAATGCGAGTTATGAGATCGTTGCGGTGACAGATGCGGGAGTGTGGTTAGAAGAAAACTGGTTGGAACAGTTATTGGTAATGAGTAATTGGGGAGACGCGAGTAGCCAATTACCAATTACTAATTACTCTTTAGTTGCCGGTTTCTACCAATCCGATCCGCAAAATATTTTCGAGATCGCGCTGGGCGCGACGACGCTGCCCGATGTAGAAGAGATCAACCCGGGAAAGTTCCTGCCGTCGAGCCGCAGCGTGGCATGTTTAAAATCGGCGTGGGAAGCGGTGGGCGGCTACCCCGAGTGGCTGGATTTTTCTGAAGACGTGGTTTTCGATTTGAAGATGCGCCAGAAGTTTGGTGATTACGCATTTGCGCCGAAAGCGATTGTTCACTTTCGCCCGCGCCCGACTCTGTTGGCGTTTATGAAACAATACTTTAATTACGCGAAGGGCGATGGCAAAGCGAATCTGTGGTTGAAGATTCATTTGATTCGATACATCACGTATTTAGTGGTCGTGCCGCTTGGGGTTTATGCGGCGTGGGTCAACCCGCTTTTGTGGTATGCCGGTGCGCTGGCGATGGTGGCTTACGTGCGGAGACCGCTCACGCGGCTGATACGGCAGAGGCGGCTTTCGCTGGGGGCGCTGGTTTTGGTTCCAGTGATTCGAGTCGCGGGGGATGTGGCGAAGATGATCGGTTATCCGCTTGGAGTATGGTGGCGGTTGGGACAACGAATCAAATAAAGTTGCGGATTAAAAGTTGTAACGTGCGATTACGTTTGTTTCACTTAACCATGTAATGTTATTGACGCTGATCTCCCATTCGAAATTCTGTGCATTGATCAAAGTGGGAATCACGTCGGGCAAAGTGTCGCGGGTGAGATCGCTTTGGGCGAGGGTGATGTGCGGAAACCAGTGATGGGGTTGATAGTAAGTGACGGCGTTGTGCGAAACGGAATGAACAGCCGCGTAGATCGATTCGTGCAATGCCGCCAAAGTGGAATCGCACACGACGTTGACGAATACGACCGGATCGGGTGTGGTGAAAATTCCTAGCCCGGCTGTTTTAACTTTGAAGACTTTTTGCGATGAGGTCAGTGTATGTAAAGCGCGTTTGAGGGCGTCGTCATCGTAACGCTCGGCGACGTGATACGAGAAGTGCGGGAAGCGGGGAACTTGCGTTCCGACGATCCCGCACTTTGTTTTTAACTCATCCCAAATAGCGTAATTTGAAAACGGTAGTAGCGTTTATCGTCGCCTGTCATCGGCATCAACTGACTCAACTGATAATCAATCGTGTCGTTGATTCCATCAAAGACCACTTCGATCACCGGCTGCGCCCAGCCGAGTAAGCCCCAGCCTTTCACCGTGTTGTAAGGCAAGCGTTTGGTGTTTTCACCCGTGCCAACCGAGACAACCAGAAAATCTTTTTCATCTTTGTAAATTGATCTTGCTTCGACGTACGCGCACATCGTCGGGTTGTTGGCGAAGACGCCGCCATCTACCAATGCGTAGTAATCACTCGTGCCAGAAATGCTGAGGCGATTCGGCGGAAAGTAAGTCGGCGCGGCGGAAGTAGATCGCGCCACGTCCCGCATCAAAAAATTTCGCTCGGCGCTGGCGTTTGCTTTATGTGATTTAAAGAAATACGACTGGCGGCGTTCTACGTCATAGCTGGTGATCACCAGTTGCGTCACCGCATCCGAGAGTTGCGCCTCGCCAAAATATTCTTTCAACAACTTCTCAAGTCCGCTGGCAGAATACTTTGGACCAAACACATTGCCTACCGGCAGCAGATGTTTCCAAGCCGGGCGCGAGAAAATATCGTTGCCGCGAGTTTCGTAAAGTTGCAAAAGTTCTTTCGCCGCGTATTGTGGTTTGTGGTTTGCGTCAGGCTTCGTTAACCCCAACGACAAAATTCCGCCGGTTGAAGTCCCGCCGATGAGATCAAACAATTCGGCGATGCGTTTGCCCGTGCGATTTTCAATCTCCATCAGAATCATGGAAGGGATAATGCCGCGAATGCCGCCGCCATCGAGTGAAAGAATTTTTTTCATGGTTGTCTCCTGCGACGGATTTAAAATCCGTCCTACTGAATTGTGATCTCGCCCAATACAATAAACTCGCCGCCGTTTACCGCGAGCCGTTCTTGCGTTGCCGCATCGTACAACCCGATTCGCAATTGATACACTCCGCTCGGCGCATCCTTCGGAATCAAAATTGCAAATTGATCACGGATCGTCTCGCCCGCTTTCCATGTCGTTGTGGGTCGCAACTCGCCGACGGGCTGACCATCGCGCTGAGCGACAATCTTATCACCAATAAAAATATGGGTGAACGATTTGAAGTCACGCGCGACAACGTTCTCTGCTTTCCAGATTAATCGCAGGCGGAGGACTTCTCCACGCCGCGCAACCGAATCGAACACCTCAACCGATTCAAGGCGGATGCCGTCTCCGAACCGCGCCCCCACTTTGTGAGTCTGCCTCACCGTAGAATCGCCCGCATAACCGATCATCCGAATCGGACCCAACCACTGTTCATCCACCTTGAACAGATTCGTGTTCAACCACATCTCTATTAATTTATTTGGATCGCCTTTCGCTTCGTCCAAGAACACCATCTTTAAATTTTGTTTGTCTGCTGTGATCGTCTTTAGCGACTCACTTACATTATCCAACGTCCATGAATCACCAATGGCGTAAACATCTTTCTGCTCCACAAACATAGTCCGTTGTTGCGGCGGATACAGAATCACAGTTGCCTCATTGGGCAGAGTTTTAATTAATGCTTGATAGTTCTCGACTAACTTTTCGGGTTGGGCAAAATAACTTTGGAAGAATGCGTGGCGAAACTCGGCTGATGTGTCAATCACTTGCCGCAAGCGCACCTCTCTGGCGCCTGCCATACGTGGGTAACGCCCTACCTCTTTTGTGATCAAACCGTCTATAAAATCTTTGCGCGGCGTGTTTGGGAGCATCTGATCAATTAAATAGATGTGTTGCCCGTTCATCAACCATCGCGCGATGTCACCACTGCTTGTCTCGCCGCTCACGCGCACATCAATCTTGGAACGATCCACTTGCGCGGCGATTAACACCAGCGACACATTGTCGGTGACTATCACTGGCGGGAGCGGCGAATTTTTTTCCACGCTCAACATGGCTAACGCCGCTTCACGCACGCCGCCACCGCTCGCGTCGTTGGTGCGGTAGCCTTGCGAGTCGAGATTGGCAAGTTGAGATTGGGCGATGTTGTGCGTTAGCGCGATGACGTTGCCCATAGGTTGAAAGGTGATAAGCAGAGTCGCCGCCACCGACACCGAGTGTTTCGCAACGCGCCCCGTAGCGAAGCGGAGTGGGTGAAACACTCGGTGTCTTAGCCTCTCCATGATCATCACCCAACCGTGCGCCGCCAAGATCACAATTTGCGCGGCGATGAAACTTAAGTAGCGTGGCGGAATATCTTTGGAGATGACGATGAAGGCGAGAGTCATCGCTAAAGAACATAGCGCGAGAAAACGAATCGGCGCGCGTGTGCGCTCATTGCTTAAGGGCAGCGCCAAACAGGCAAGCGCAATGATGAGCCATCCAAAGTAGGGAGGGATGAGATCGAGCAAACTGCGAAACGCGCTCGCCAGATATTCCACTTCTAAACTGAGATCGCCTTTGCAGATCACAGGCGGGCAATTTAAAAACCCAACTTGCCCGCTTGCCATTTGTTGATCGTTGACCCCGATTTTATTTCCTAAGGCAAAAACGAAAAGCGCGATCAAGATCGCCGAGAGAATTCCTGAGGCGATGTAACGGGCGGACAAACTTCCGAAGTCTCGTAGACTTCGGAAGTTTAGTTTTGTTGAGAGGAAGGTGATGACGAAGAGCGGCACGACGTAATACATCAACCCAAAGAGTTTGCCCAACACTGCGCCAGCGAGTGAAACCGCTAACATAACGATGTTGATGGCGTTTTGTTTTTTGGCAAGTTGAAGCGAGAAAAAAATTACCAGCGTGCCGAAGATCGCCATGATCGGGTCGGCGATCACTTGTCGCTCAAAAAAAACTGCTTGCGGTAGAAAAGCGTAAATTAATCCGGCGAGCAAACCTGTTTTACGCGATGAGAGTGATGTGCCAATGGCGATGCACGCGGCGCAGGTGATGAGTGAGGCAATACCCACTGCGGCGCGCCCGATCCATAACTGCCCGGGTCCGAGAGTTTTTAACAACACCAGCCAGGCGATGAGCAATGGTTTGCCGTCCATCAGGATCGGATATTGCGGAGCGTTGATCGCCCAGCGATGCGCCAGTCGAGATGAATCCCCTCATCTATGAACAGAGGGATGCTGTATAAATTGATAACGCGAATCCATAATGCGGCGCAGAGGATGAGCGCGCTGAGGAGAAAAAATTTTAGGCGAGAGGACACATTCCGATTATAACGTGCGGCTCACGGTTTCCGTGTGGCGGTAGGGGTGGGTATGTCCGTCTCGGTGGGTTCGAGCGTGGGGGTGATCAAATCTTCAGGCAGCGATGTTGCGGTAGGTGCAAGATCGTTGATCTCGTTCTGTTTGTTAATCAATTTGATGTCGCTTTCGAATCGCACTAACACACGATGCCCTTTTGATTCTGATCCGCGCGTGGTGAATTCGCCCACGATGCCGACGATTGACCACACTTGCCCGCGTTTCACTTTGGGCATTTCAAATTCCAATGACGTGCGGAAGAAAATCCGGGCGGGACCTGAGCCGTCATCAATCCATATTGCGTTGGACTCAAGCCTGACGATTCGTCCTGTGAGAGATACCAGCGCGCCTTCTGTCGAATCATTGACCTCGTTAGTGCGGATTGACGTTGGCGGCAAAACCTTGATCTGATCCTCAAATGCAAACAGCCAAGAATTTCTCACATACAATTCGCGCTCGCCGTTGCGCGTGCGTAAATACCCTGCCGCTTTGATCGATTGACCTTGCTTCATCGGGGGCCACGTGCCACTGCCAAGATAAAGCGCGATGCCGACTCCCGATCCATCTTGGATGTAGATCACCCGACTCCCAAAAAGGGGATACGGTCCCGTCACCCAACCGATCAGCGTCACCCATGCGCCGTCGTCCCAGGTGCGTGCTTGGCGTATGCCGGCGACAATGGGCGTGGGTTTGGGTCCGTATTTCGATCCAACGCCATGCGGCCGATTCGGCATCCCCGGACTCGGCTGCCAATCCACTTCCCATCCGCCGACGCCGTTCGGGTTGCGGCTGAGTGAGCGATCATCGACCCGATGTGTAAATTTCCCAGAAGTCGCCGGGTTGCATTACGACTCCGTTTGGAAAAGTGTAGGGCGAACTGCCGCCGATGGCGTCATCAATCATCCATCCGGCGAGGCTTACCGGTTGATCACTTGAGTTATAGAGTTCAATAAATTCGGCGGGCGTGCGGTTCATGCCATATAGCGTCCAATCGGAGCCGGGGTTAGGAACAACTTCGTTGATGCGTACCGAAGTGATGCGGGCGAAGGCGGTTGGCGTTGACGTTGCGACAAGATTCGAGTTGGATCGTTTGGGCGTGGCGCGTAAACTGTTGCCGTTTTTATCTTTGCCATTTGTGACATGACCGTAGTTGGTTGACCAGTTGCCGTCGGTGTCCGCTCCCGAAGAGATTCTTTCCATCGAGGCGCGCGCCGAGTCATCTCCGGCGGGCCAACCACCGCCATCGTTATTTGCCGAGTCAATTAACGCGCCGGAGGGATCGTTTAGCAAGATCGTGTCGCCGCCGTTGTTTAATCCACCGGTGTAAATCAAGTCGGCAGTAATGTCGCTCACGGTTGAGTCATTGGTGCGCTCAAGCAAAAAATATCCTCCGCCAGAGAGCGTGCCGGATAAATTGATCGCGCCGCTTCCGTTGATGATGAGAGTCCAACCTGAGAGATTGATGGATGATCCGGTGGTGTTGTACAGTTCGATCCACTCGTCACTTGAATCCGCAGAGGTACCCATCCACATCACTTCGTTAATGATGACCGAGCGAGC
>JACRLA010000002.1:970-12953 GCA_016215145.1 Chloroflexota bacterium | reverse complement strand
GTTTTCCTTTTCTGCCAGACGTTGATTTAACAGGTCGGATGAGTGTTGCAGCATTTTCGTATACTTCGCCATTATCTCGAATAAGGGTCTAACAATTAATCGCCGCAGAAATTTGGGCAAGGGTATTTCCATGTTGATGTGATCGTACACCCGTGTGCGCCTGCCATCGTCAATCGGCTCAAAGATCACCGTCTCGGGCATAGACATGTTACTGACAATGCTTATCAACGATACGTAATCAAAGGGTCGCCAGTCGGTGATCTCTTCCAAGGCATCGTCTTTACCATGAGCGCAATGGTTGCGCGCGCCCACGCCGGTACGTCCGCCGGAAAGACGTGTGCCGAGCCGCCAGCGATTATGCCCCGCCGGGTCCCAGTTGTCGCGATTTAATGGATTGTTCCACCAATCCCACACAATGGCGGGCGGCGCATCAAACTCTTGGGTGTAAACTGCATCGGCGTCTTTCGCTTCGAGAAAGACACGGCGCGTTTCGATGATCTGTTGATAGCGCTCATGCAAGTTATCGCTGTAGGTTTGCACGTCACCCAGATGCTCGTAGTTTTCTACTTGAGGATGCATCCCATCATTAGAGATGCCGACATGCTCCAAGCCTTTTTGTGTGAAGAGGGTATAGGCTTTCCAACCCGTTGCTTCGCTGACATGATTCTTCATCAGACGATGAATCAGATTGACATCGGACCCGACCAGTTCTTTGCTGCCCATGATGTCTTGAATGATGTAATCGCCATGATGGGCGAAGAATTTGAGATCGAGGGTGGGGATGGCGCGGCAGGCGGAGCAAGTGCAGGTGGTGCGATGGTGCATATTCACCTGCGTGTCGCGGAAGGCGACGTAGGTCGCCTCGATCAATTCGATCAGCGCTTCGCCGCGGGTGAATTTAAATTCGGGGACGTAGGCAAAGACGGCGTCCCCTTCGAGTTTGGAAATGGTCAGCGCTTGTTGGAATCGTTTGACGATCACGGCGAGCAGTTCGGTCAAAATTTCGTGAGCGTGTTCGAGCTCTGTTCCTGCGACAAAAGAAGTGTAGCCGCTGATGTCGGCAAGGAGGAGATAACCGTGTTGAGTTTTAGTTTCCATGATTTATTTCCTCGTGCATCAATCGCGCTAAGTGAGCAAAAATTTCTTCGTTCTTATATTTTGCCAATTGGGTAATGATCAAGTAGGTAAACACGCGCTTGATCGGGCGCGGGAGCGAATTCACTATTTGAATGTGGGTGTGTACGCGGGTGCCGCTGGATATTGATTCCAATTGAATCGTCTCGATCAGTTTCGATCCGCTGACGAGCTGCTCTACCGTGACATAATCAAAGGGTCGCCAATCGAGGATGGTTTCAATCGCCACATCTTTGCCGTGTGCACAATGGTTGCGCGCGCCGACGCCGTTGCGTCCGTCGGGGCGCGATTGCGCGCTCCACACTCGCTCGTGCATCCAACGGGTGCGCTTCTGTGGATCGGTCATCCATTCCCATACGACAGAGGGCGGCGCGTTAAAGTCATTTACGAAAACAAGATCAGCATCGTTGGCTTCAAGAAATACATGCCGCGCTTCGACGATCTCTTTGTAACGTGAACGCAGGTCAAGGCTGAATGTGTTCACTTCGCCGAGATGTTCATAGTTTTCAACCTGGGTGTGTGCCTTGAGTTCTTGCGGCTTCAGCCCGATGCGCTCTAAACTTTTTTGGGTGAAGAGGGCGTACGCTTTCCAGCCCGTCGCTTCGGTAATGTGATTCTTCGTCAAGCGATGGATCAAATTCACATCACTGCCGACCAGCTCTTCCCGACCGGAAATTTTTTGCACAAAGAAATCGCCATGATGCACGAAAAATTTTAGATCGAGCGTAGGGATGGCACGACAGGCATTACACGTGCAAGAGGTTGCGCGGTGCATGTTCTCTTGTCGATCACGAAAGGCGACGTAGGTAGATTCGATCAGGTCGAGGAGCGAAGCGATGGAGGTGCCCTTTGTATCCGGCTTATAGGCAAAGACGGCGTCCCCTTCGAGCTTGGAAAGAGTCAAAGGAGGCGTAAGCCGGTTGACAATCAGCTCTAACAACTCGCTTAAAATATCTTGCGAATGCTCAAGTTCGGTGGCGGCGACAAAGGATGTGTAGCCGCTGATGTCGGCGAGGAGGAGGCAACCGTGTTGCGTGGCAGACGACATAATTCAATCTTTTATGCGGGCAGTTTTATACTTGGCATGGTTTAATAATTATAGACCTAAGTTCTCCAAAATAGTTTTACCGTATAATCATCCGTTGTGGCAAATATCTTTGCCAAATTTTTACAGCAGGTTTTAAAACTATGGGACAGCACTCAAAAATAATTCCTCTAAACGAGACGCCTCATCTCATCTCATCTCACTCTACCTTGGCTTTGGGCGGCATGACTCTCTACCGTCGTCCTGTGGCATTTGTCAAAGAACTCTTGCGTTCTAATCTCCAATCCCCAATCTCCAATCTCACGCTTCTCGCTTTCACCGCCTCTTACGAATCCGATTTACTCGTCGGCGCGGGCGTCGTCAAAAAAGTTCGCTCGTGTTATTTTGGAATGGAAGCGTTTGGTCTGGCGCCGATGTTCACGCAGGCAGCGAACTTGGGCGACATCCAAGTGATTGAAGAAACGGAAGCGAGTTTGGGATTTGGATTGCGGGCGGCGCTTGCCGACGTAGGTTTTATGGCGGGGCGGGGCTGGATCGGCACTGATCTTTTAAAGTTGCGACCCGATGTGAAAACGATTCGCGATCCGTATAGCGGTGAAGAACTGGTTGCGTTTCCGGCGATCAAAGTGGATACCGCCGTGATCCATGCGTTGAAGGCAGATCAAAGCGGCAATGCGATCATCGGCGGCAACCAAGCAGTGGACGTTGAACTGGCGATGTTAGCCACCACGACGATCATCACGGCTGAAGAGATCGTCGAGAAGTTGGATCACGCCGACATCCCCGCGCCGTCTGTTAAGGTTGTGGCGCACGCGCCGCGCGGCGCAGCGCCCACATCGTGTCACCCTCTCTATCCGTTAGACGGCTTGGAAATTTTAAAATATATTGACGCCTGTAACAGTGAGCAGTTTGAAGAGTATGCGAGAAGTCTCTGAGACGGAATACGTGAGGCGTGATTCGTGAGGAGTGATGCGTGAACGGAATACGAAATACGCAATACGGATGAGACGTGACAACGATGCTTAAAAGGAGTCATTTATGATCCGCACGATTTATCGCAACAGCAAAGGCAACAGCACCACCGATGTCCCCACCACTCATTGGAAAGTTGCCCTGCACGATCCGGGCGGTTTGTTTTGGGTAGACTTTGCCGACGAACCGCGTGAGCGCGTGGAAAAACTTTTAACCGACGTGTTTAATTTTCATCCGTTGGCGATTGACGACGCGCTTCAACAAGCGCACGTTCCGAAGGTGGATGACTGGGGCGATTATGTTTACATTGTCGTTCATGGTTTGTCCTTTGACGAGAAGGGTTATGAACTTGGCACGCACGAGATTGACGCTTTTCTCGGCAAAAATTTTTTGGTGACGCACCACAAGAATCCGCTTCTGTCAGCCGACCATGTATGGAACACCTGCCAGCGCGATCCACGTTATCTGGCGCGCGGCGCGGACTATTTGCTGTATCACATTCTCGACACTCTCGCCGCCGACTTTATGCCCGTGGTGGACAAGATGGATGACGCGATTGATCATCTGGAAGATGATGTGTTTGCCAGCACCGACCGCACGGTGTTGAATCGCATCTTTGCCATCAAGCGCGCCGTGCTGCACCTGCGCCGCATCATCATCCCGCAGCGCGAAGTGATGAACCGCCTCGCCCGCGACACCTACGCCGTCGTGGATCCCTCGGAACGAATTTATTACCGCGATGTCTACGATCATTTTGTGCGTCTGGCAGACATCAACGACACGTTACGCGACCTGATTAGCGGCACACTCGATACCTATCTCTCGGTAACGGCGAACCGCACGAATGACGTGATGAAGGTGCTGACGATCCTCACTGCGTTGTTTATGCCGCTCACATTCTTCACCGGATTCTTCGGCATGAATTTTGAGACGCTGCCGTTTGGGAGCGCGGCGTTTTTTGTGGCGATGATGGCGATGACGATCTCAATCCCGTTTTTGTTGTGGCGCTGGTTCAAGCGGCAAGGCTGGATAGAGTAGCGCGGGTGATATAATCTCCACCGATTTTTCGACAAAGGAGAAAAGGAAATCTGTGAACAAAAAAGTTTTAGTGGTTAGTGTCGTGGTTGTCGTGACAAGCCTGCTCTTGGCAGCTTGCGGCGGCAGCAGCGGCGGCGCGGGCGTAACGGTAACGCTCAAAGCGCAAGACATAAAGTTTGATCTCAAAGAGATCAAGGCGAAGGCGAATCAGCCTGTGGTCGTCAATTACGTCAACGAAGGCACGTTGGAACATAACTTCATCGTCAAAGACTTCAACGTAAAGGAAACGATCCCCGCCGGTGGGAAGAAGACAATCACCTTCACACCCACCAAAGCCGGCACGTTCGATTTTATCTGCGATGTACCGGGTCACACCGAAGCCGGTATGGTCGGCAAGTTAATCGTCGAGCCGTAACAGTGGCACAGACCCGAAGGGTTTAGTAAACCCTTCGGGTCTTTTTTATTTAACTTAAGACTTCCGAAGTCTACGAGACTTCGGAAGTCTTAACTCATCCTCATCTCGCATTCACCGTTTTGCGCTATGATTTAGATCTCCGAGTTCTCGCGGAGCGCCCCGTAGCGAAGCGGAGTGGGTAAGAACTCAGAGATCTGAAGGAGACAGTTATGTTAGGAAAAATTATTCGATGGACATTAGGCTGCATGTTAATAGCGATGCTGGCGATAGGACTCTTCGCCTCTGGATTCGCGGTGGGACATGTCACGGCTGGCGGCGGATCGCAACTCAGCGCGCTGCCCCTCATCAGTGGAAAAACAAATACCACGGTGACGCCGCCACCCGATACCGGCACGCCGCCCGATCTGCAAACCCTGTTCGCCCCATTTTGGGAAGCGTGGACTCTGGTTCACAAAAATTACTATAGCCAACCGGTTGATGATCAGGCGTTGGTCTATGGCGCCATCAAGGGAATGATTCAGGCGTTGGGCGACAAGCACTCCGGCTACATGACGCCGGCCGAGTCGAAGATCAATTCCACCTCACTCTCCGGCGAGCTAGAAGGCATTGGGGCGACAGTCGAGATCAGCGGCAAGTATCTAAAAATTATTTCGCCCATCCCCAACTCACCCGCCGAAAAAGCCGGCATTTTGCCCGGCGACACGGTGACTAAAGTGAACGGCGAAGACATCGCCGGACAAGACCTGTACACGATCATCAGCAAAGTGCGTGGACCGGCTGGCACCAAAGTTAAATTGTTAATTGTCCGCGACGGCGAAAGCGCGCCCTTAGAATTTGAAGTGACGCGGGCGAGAGTGATCATCACCTCTGTTGAAAGCAAGATGCTGCCGAATGATATTGCTTACGTCAAGGTGAACGAATTTGGCGCGAAGACGAGCGGCGAACTGCAAATTCAACTTAAGGCGTTGATGGCGCAAAAACCCAAAGGGATCATCCTTGACCTGCGGAACAACGGTGGAGGGTATGTCAACACAGCAGTGGATGTTGCCAGTCATTTTATCGGTAGAGGGAAAGTGTTGCTCATTGAACGCTTTGGCGATGGGCGCGAACAAAAAGTTTTGACTCAGGGCGGCGGACTCGCCACCGACCTTCCGCTCGTGGTATTGATCAATCAGGGAAGCGCCAGCGCATCCGAAGTGGTGACCGGCGCGATACAAGATTACAAGCGCGGCACGATCATCGGCGAGACATCTTACGGCAAAGGCACGGGGCAGATCGGCTACGAACTTTCAAACGATCAAGGTGAAGCGCGCATCACCATTTTCCGATGGCTCACGCCGAACGGTAATTGGGTACACGAGAAAGGCATCACGCCGGATATCGAAGTGAAGTTGACGAAAGCGGATCGTGATGCCAAACTCGATCCACAGTTGGATGCGGCGTTGAAAGCATTGACGGGGAAATAGATTGCGCGGCGACATTTAGCACGACACCGAGTGTCTCTCAAAACACTCGGTGTCTGTAGAACTGAGTCTTTTTTATATTGACTCTCAAGGCAAACAGAGATATATTGCCCACACCCAAGCCCGCCAACCTTACAGGATTTATAAGACGGCGGGCTTTGTATTGCCTAAAAGGTGTAACGCAAGTTGGCAACTTGCGCTACGAGGAATTTAATGACAACAACGTCTCAGATTAAACAACGCCGCCCCCCGCTTCAATGGCTTAAGAATTGGCTGCTCGGTCCACGTTTGCTCACCACCGATGCGCCGCATCAAACGATCAGCAAGAAGGTCGGGCTGGCGGTCTTCGCGTCGGATGCGCTTTCCTCAACGGCATACGCCACCGACGAAATCTTAATCGTCTTGATCCTGGCGGGCGCGGGCGCACTCACGCTCTCGCTTCCTATTGCCATTGCCATCATTACGTTGTTGGCAATCGTAACGATCTCGTACGAACAAACGATTCACGCTTACCCCAACGGCGGCGGCGCCTACATTGTTGCCCGTGACAACTTGGGTGAATATGTGGCGCAAGTGGCGGGCGCGGCATTGCTGACAGATTACATCTTAACGGTCGCCGTCTCCATTTCGTCGGGCGTGGCGCAGATCACTTCGGCTTTCCCGTCGTTGTATTCGAGCCGGGTCGTCATCGCGCTGGCGATGATCGTTTTTATGACGATGATTAACTTGCGCGGCGTCAAAGAATCGGGGTCGGCGTTTGCCATACCAACGTATTTCTTTTTAGGCATTACGCTGTTCACGATTAGCGTTGGCTATTTCCGTTTCTTCACGGGTACGCTCGCTTCGGTTGAAAACGTTGAGGCAATGCACACAGTAGCACAAGACCTCACTATATTTCTGGTTCTCAAAGCATTCTCCAGTGGCTGCACCGCGCTCACCGGAGTGGAGGCAATCAGCAACGGCATCCCCGCTTTCCAAGAGCCGAAGAGTCGCAATGCCGGCAACACCTTGATTGTGATGACGGCGATACTGTCATTCATGTTTTTCAGCATCACGTTCCTCGCCGGTCAAATGCACGCCATGCCGTCGCACCTCGAGACGATCTTCTCGCAGTTAGGTCGCGCAATCTACGGCAAAGAGAATCCGATGTATCTGGCGTTGCTGGGCGGCACGACGTTGATCTTGATCATGGCGGCAAACACTTCCTACGCCGATTTCCCTCGACTCGCCGCGCTGCAAGCGGGCGACGGCTTCTTGCCCAAGCAATTAACCTATCGCGGCAGTCGCTTAGTATTCACTTACGGCATCGCCACGCTGGCGGCATTCGCCGCAATTTTAGTTGTCGCTTTTAACGCCGAGACCACTGCGCTGATCCCGCTCTATGCCATCGGCGTGTTTCTTTCATTCACCATTTCGCAAACGGGCATGGCAATACGCTGGTGGAAGTCGGGCAAGCTCCAGCCGGGTGAGACGTCGAGACAGATCGCCTCTGAACTGCATTACGATTCAAAGTGGCGGATCAAATTAGCCATCAACGGTTTCGGCGCGGTCTGCACGTTCATCGTGATGATCGTTTTTTCGGTGAGCAAGTTCCGCGACGGAGCGTGGATTGTTATTTTGTTGATCCCGACTCTCGTGGCGATCTTCCTTACGATACACACTCACTACAAACATCTCGCCAAAGCATTGTCGCTCGATTCATTCGGGGCGCCAGCCGGTATCCGCAGGCACCGAGTCATTGTCGCCATTGGCGGCGTCCATCGCGGCACGATTCAGGCGATGCACTACGCGCGATCTGTTTCGGATGACGTGACCGCCGTATACGTTTCTCTGGATCCGCAAGAGGAAGAAAAACTGAAATCAAAATGGGATCGTTGGGGCAACGGCGTTCGCTTAAAGGTTTTAGAATCGCCCTCGCGTTTGCTCTACGAGCCTCTGCTCGATTACCTTCAACAGATCGCGCAACAGCGACAACCCAACGAAGTGCTGACGGTGATCGTTCCCGAATTTGTGCCGAGCCGCTGGTGGCACAACGCGCTGCACACGCAGACGGCGTTTTTCTTACGATTAGGATTACTGGGACTTCGCAACATCGTGATCACAGAAGTACCCTATCATTTAGGTGAATAACTATGACTCATGAAGAACAGAAGACGGCGAGCGCGCCTCACATCATTGTCGTCGGCTGCGGACGCTTGGGCGCCGAGTTGGCAATGTCGCTCTCGCAACAAAAATACAGCGTCGCCATTATTGATTCGGATCATCAAGCCTTTCAACGTTTGGATCCAAATTTTCGCGGGCAAGCGGTAGAGGGCGAAGGATTGGATCAAGATTCACTGGAACGCGCCGGGATCAGAAACGCCTACGGGTTCGCCGCCGTGACCACCCTCGACAGTATCAATATCATCACCTGCCGCATCGCCCGCGACATCTATCATGTGTCGCGCGTGGTGGCGCGTCTCTACAACCCGACGCGCGCTTCCATCTATCAAAAATTAAATTTGCAAACAGTCGCCTCCTCTTCGTGGGCGGCGCAGCGCGTGGAGCAAACAATTTTGAATCCCGGTTTGCAAAGCGTGCACTCGGCAGGCAACGGCGAAGTGCATCTCTACGAGATGATCATCCCCGAAACGTTAGCGGGCAAGAAGATCAACGACCTATTGCCAAGCGGCGAGGCGGTGATCAGTGGTTTGACACGAGCCGGTCGCGCCCAACTCCCCACGAATAATCAGGCGCTCGAGACGCGCGATATTTTGCTCGTCACCGCCACAACACAGGGCGCAGCAGTTTTGCAAAAATTACTCGACCAAGCGGTGAAGGAGTAGGCTATGTTAGTTATTGTCGTCGGCGGTGGTCGCACCGGATCCCATCTTGCCACTCTGCTCCATTCGCAAGGTCACCAAGTTCGTTTAATTGAACATCGCAAGCCAACCCTCACCCGGTTGCATCGTGAACTGCCTACCGAAATCATCGTCGAAGGCGAAGGAACCGATCCGCAAATTTTGGAATCGGCGGAGATTAAAGAGGCGCAGGTTGTGGCAGCCGTCACCGATAACGACGCCGACAATTTAGTGACGGCCTCACTGGCGCGGTTTCACTTCAACGTTAAGCGCGTTATCGCCCGGGTCAACAATCCCAAAAACGCTTGGCTGTTCACCCAAGAGATGGGCGTGGACGTTTCCCTCAATCACGCCGACCTGATGGCGAAATTGATCGAAGAAGAAATGTCGCTAGGCGACATGATGATTCTCTCCAAACTACGGCGCGGCAAATACACGCTGGTTGAGGAAAAAATTTACCCCGGCGCAAAAGCAATCGGGGTGGCGATCAAAGATTTATTGCTACCGCCCAACTGCGTGATCTCCGGCATTTTGCGCGGCAGTGAAATGATCATGCCGCGCGGCATCACCACGCTAGAAGCCGGTGACGAGATCATCGCCATGGTGGACGACGACGCCGCGCACGAACTGGCGCGATTACTAGGAAGACCGAATGAGTACTGACCCCGACTCACAGATACCTACCGCGCTTCACGATAACGCCTGAACTGTCCCCTCCGATGTTCCATGTGCGCTTCAGTTCAGAGGCTGAGGCGCGAGTCTTAAACCGCAAGGAGACGCACCATGGAACAAGATGTCATTGACCAAACATTAGAACGTATTCGCCTCGCGCTCGAAAACGGCAAGGTAGATGAGGCGATCATCGCCCTCACCACCCTCCACCCCGCCGATCAAGCCGAAGCCTTCGCCGATCTTCCGCCCGATGATCAGGCAGAAGTGCTGCCGCGCCTCGACGCCGAAGAGACGGCCGATCTTTTTGAACATCTTGAAGACGACGATGTGGCTCAAGCGGTTTCACAACTCTCTTCGGGTCGTCTCGCCGACGTGCTGGACGAAATGCAACCCGATGACGCCGCCGATGTGCTGGGCGACCTTCAACCTGAACACGCCGCCACCGTCATCGCCCAGATGGACGCCGAACAAGTAGAAGACGTCGTCCCCTTGCTCGCCTACGAAGATGACACCGCAGGCGGCTTGATGACTCCCGATTACCCCTATCTTCATCCACAGATGACCTGCCAAGCCGCCATTGATCGTCTGCGCGCCCGCCATCCGAATGGCGACACCCCGTACTACCTTTACGTATTAGATGATAATGATCATTTGATCGGCAATGTAGGTTTGCGCGATCTCATTGTGTCCTCGCCGACTACACCTATCGAATCGATCACCAAGAAAGACATCATCACCGTGCCGTCCGGAACCGATCAAGAGGAGGTCGCCCGACTCTTCCAACGTTACGGACTCTTAACCCTGCCCGTCGTGGACGCCGAAAGCAAACTGGTCGGCATCATCAACCACGACGACGTCACCGGCGTGATCGAAGAAGAAGTGACCGAAGACATGTATCATCTCGCCAACGTCGGCGACAGCGACCTGCAAATTTTTAGTCCGGTTAAACTTTCGATTCAACGCCGACTGCCGTGGTTAGCCATCAATCTCTTCACCGCTTTTCTCGCCGCGTCTGTCGTAAGTTTTTTCGAGAGCACCATCGCTAAAGTTTCAGTGCTTGCCGTCTTTCAATCCATCGTCGCCGGACAAGGCGGCAACGCCGGAACGCAAACGCTGGCGATGGTCGTGCGCGGTATCGATTCCGGTTCTGGGTTTAGTGATCGGCTTGGCAATGATTGGCAACATGATCGCCGCCGGGATCGCCGGAACGCTCGTGCCGCTCACACTCAAATCACTCAAACTCGATCCGGCTCTGGCTTCTGCCGTGATGGTCACAACGGTCACCGACTGCGTGGGCTTTGGATTGTTTCTAGGATTAGCGACTCTCTTTTTGCCTTATCTCACATAGAACCGGGCTGACACACTTTAATCATCAATATATCGAATAAAACAAAAGAAGAATTCGCGTTATTCGTTCATTCGAGTCATTCGTGTTTAAGAGTAGAAGAGGAAACAGTATGAGTCATCAACAATTAGTGCGCGACGAATTTTCACGACAAGCCGAAGCCATGGCAAACGCGCCCGCCTTCTCGGCGGAAGCGATCATGAATCGATTCAAAGACTCTCTCTCCCCAAAAAAATCTGGGGTGATGCTCGATCTCGCTTGCGGTCCCGGGATTCTCTTAGCGGGCTTAGCCTCAACGATGAAGTTAAATGTAGGCGTGGACTTAACCCCAAAGATGATCCAGATGGCTCGCGCCAAATGTCTCGCCGCCAACTTAACCAACACCCGCTTTCTCGAATCCCCCGCCGAGAATCTTCCCTTTGCCTCTCACCTCTTCGATTGCGTGGTGACGCGCCTGACCCTTCATCACTTCATGGAGCCAATTTACGTTTTGCGTGAAGTCAAACGCATCCTCAAACCCGATGGCTTACTTGTGATCGCCGATTTAATTTCGTCAGAAGACTCAACCGAGACACAACTGCACAACGCGCTGGAACAACTGCGCGATCCTTCTCACATTCGCATGTTGCCCGAAAGCGAATTGCTTCAAGTGGTTCATGACGCCGGGTTTCGTGTCATTTCAACCGATCATTGGTTACAACAAAGGCAATTCGGCGAATGGGCGGCAATTGTGGAAAACGGGCGATCACTTAAATCTCTTGAGGTTGTAATGAAAACTATGGCAGCGATGGGTTTGACCGCCGGAGTCAATCTTCGATCTTCGTCCGGTTCGGTAGAATTTATGCATCACTGGATGTTTGTCGTCGCTCAGCCTGTCAGTTCATAATTGACTCTATTAGACGTTTTGATATACACTCGCTCTCACAAAGGAGAAAAGAAAAATGAAAAAGACATCCCTATTTACACGCACCCTCTATATTGCAGTCGTGGTCATGCTGCTTGCGGCATGTGCCACACCCGCGCCCACCGCTGCCCCTGCCGCGCCGACCAGCGCACCGG
>JACRLA010000002.1:0-861 GCA_016215145.1 Chloroflexota bacterium | reverse complement strand
CCGGCAGCAACGGGCGCGCCCGCCGCCACCAGCGCACCGGCGGCAACCGCAGTTCCGCAAGGACCTAAGGAAATTGTGATGGGAGCAGCACTGCCCCTCACCGGCGGACAAGCCCGCGAGGGCGGGTTCTTCAAAAAATCTTACGAGATGGCGGTGAAAGAAATAAACGATGCCGGCGGCATCATGGTCAAAGAATACAACCGCAAGATTCCGATCAAGCTGATTATCTACGATGACAAATCGGAAACGACAACCTCGGTCACGCTCTACGAGAAGCTCGCCACTGAAGACAAAGTGGATGTCTTCTTGGGCGGTTACAGCACGGCGCTGGTGCAGGCCCACGTCATCGTTCCACAAAAGTATCAAATCCCCTACGTCAACGGCGGCGGCGCAACCGGATCGATCTACGCCCAAGGCAACAAATGGATCTTCGGTCTACTTGCCAGCATCGAGAAACTATCCATCACTTTCGCCGACTGGATCGAAATTCAACAAGACGCCGGGGCGCTGCCCAAACCGGTGAAGATCGCTATGGCGGCAGAGAACACCAGCCACGGCGTGGAATTTGCCAAAGGCATTAATGAGCGAGCCAAGGCGAAACCGGATCGATTCACCATCGTCATGGATGAAAAATTTGAAATCAATGGCAAGGACTACGCGCCACTGATCGCCAAAGTTAAGGCGGCGAATGCCGACGTGTTCTTCGCCGATGCTCGCGTTGCCGATTACACGCTGATGCATCGTCAATACACTGAAGCCGGTCTGTCGCACAAAGTGGTCAGCTACGGTCCGCGCGGACCCGAATCGGCTGCCCGCACCGCTTTGGGTGCCGCCTCAGATTACATTGTCGCCGCCAACTGG
>JACRLA010000013.1 GCA_016215145.1 Chloroflexota bacterium | reverse complement strand
TTTTGCCAATTCATTTCTCAACTCTTCCACCAAATTTTGATCCACTGCCACCGCGCCGAGCGGCGTTTCGTACGCCTCATGCCCACTGGTGATCAATGCGCCATCGTCGTGAAAGTGACCCGGGCAAGCGATAGCAATCGTATCAATCTCCAACCCGCGCACGGATTGAAAAGCGTAGCCTGCCACCGCGCCCGAGTAGATGTGACCAGCGTGAGGGGCGATGACGCCGACGATGGTAGAACTTCCCGAAGGTTTAAAACCTTCGGGAAGTTGCGCCGCATTGAGAAACTCGTCCACTGATTCGGCGAGCGCGGCAGAGTGCGCGGGATACCAATGTCCGGAAATGGGGGAAGGGCGGATGTCCATAGTAAGTGGCGAATGGCAGTTGCGTGCGTTGGTTGGCACTAAGATTCTAACACTACCACGCAAGTAAAGTTATTTTTATGCGGCACGTTATGGTTTAACATTTATCTCAACCAATAAAGTTCGATTGTCTTGTGTGGCATTGGGGCTGTTACGGATCGTTGCGCGTTCAGTGGTGATCGGCGAATAAAGACCCATCCAGATCGAATAGTCACCCGATTCAAATTTCCCGTCGATCTCAATGTGCTCCTCTACGATCTCATTCTCATCCCATATGGTAGAAGGATATGTGCCGCCAATGGGTTGATCGGATTGGGCGATCACTTTGTTGGGATCGCCTTTTGGCGTGAGATGGAAGAAAGAAGTCCAATCCACGCTGGCATGGCGGCTGCCGCGCCACCACACGGTCAACTTAAGTGGACGGTCGGGCGCGGGAGTCGAATCGATCCGATAGCCGATCAGAGTCACTTCATCGGCAAATGAAATGTTGAGCGGCGTGTAGTGTGCGGGCAGAGTGATTGCCGGGCGCGGCGACTTGAGGTGAACAAAGTAAGCGCGATCATTTCCATCCTCCGTCTTAACGCGATTGAGGTCAAAGGGCAAATAGAAACCCACTTGCAGCCCGTACGCTCCGGGCGCGATCTCTTTTGGCAACTTAAGATCGGTCACAGTGATGATCGTTTCGTCACTGCGCCACTCGTAGGTGTGATAAGCGCCGTGAAGTGGATACTCGTCGTTACGCGCGATTACATTTTGATTCTGATCCACGAGATGCACAAACATCAAATACTCGTCGCGCGTTTTGCCGTTGGATGTCCAGAAAAGTTGCACACGTAGCGTGCCGTCGCTTTTTAATTTTGTGTCGTTGTAACTCGCGCCGATTAAGCAGTTGCCCGTTTTAAAACAGAGGCGCATCGGGAACTGTGGCTGATAAGTAGACGCGAATCCCAAACGACTCCAGTCGAGCGTGCCGAGATGACCGAGATTCATTTTGTCGTCAATGCCCTTGCCGTGAATCAGCGTACTGTCATTTTGCGGCGGAAGAAAATTTAAAACATCCGCGCTCGGCGGCAAAACGTAAACCGTGTCGCCAAGAAACAACACCCATTGCGTCGCGTCACCGTGCCACAATTCTTCGTCATCGCTACGTGGCAGCAATACGCGCGCATTGTCCAGCCCAACAATCCACTTTCCATTAATGTCTATCGCGCTTCGTGCCACCTGCGCTCGATTCGATGCCAGATATTTAATTGTTGTGCGCGCATAATCGTTCATAGGCACAAGGATCGGTTCACTGCTGTTGGCGATGAATTCACCGTTGCCTGCGGCGACTCGCTTGAGCCAGGTGTTGCCGCCCCATTTCATCTTGCCCCAGTTGCCGCCTTCGTCGCCGAAAAATTTAATGGATTGTTGACTGGCAGTGATCACGACTCCGACGATCAACGCCAGTGACGCCGCCGTTTGCAGTGACCGCCATCGCCTTAACCAACTGATGATTCCGCTAAACCCCAGCCCCACCACGCCGCCGATGAAAGGATACGCGCCCGTGAGTCGGAACTCGTGAGGCCAATCGCGCTCGCCAGAGATGATGTCGGGCAACATCATAACGGCGATGCCGATGAGCAAAGCCCACGTAAATCGTTTGCGGAAATTGATCACCATAACAACAATGCCGATCAGAAATCCGTAATAGAACAATGGCGCGAGCAACGGTTCTTTGATCTGATCGTATTGTCCTTGCCAGTAGGAACCGAGTGCGCTTTGATACTTGTAAATCTTATCAAGCAGTGTTCCCCACAAGCCCAGTTGATCGTAGAGCGGGTTGTTGCGTAAACTCGTTTGTCCGGCGCGGGCGAGGAAGGTGTCGGGGTAAAACGCATACCATATAAGTTGAGGCAGGATAACGACGAAGGCGGCAAGGGCAAACAGCATTAATCCGCGCCAAAAATTTTTATTTCGCCACCAACCCGAAGGCGCTTTGATTAAAAAAATTAAACCGAAGAGCAACGGCAACACACGCGCCGCAGGGTAAGTATATTGAGTGAGACTCACTAACGCCCCCGCCACAAGCCAAGCCCTAACAGGTTTCTTAAGATCTGCCATGTCTGTTAACCGAATCGCGCGCGCCAATGCCCACACCGCCGCCATTTGAATCACGTCTTGTGTGCTGAAGCGCAAGCCCATGCGATTGAAGAACGCAATGGGTTGGCTCGCGGCGAGCGCGGCGACGGCGATGATGGCGATCTGCTTTCGCATTTTTGAATCAAATTCGCCGCGTGTGAGTTCGGCGAGCGCGACGTAAGTGGTGGCGAAAGAGAGAATAGAAAAAAACGCGGAAGGCAGACGTAAAGCGATCACCCGCGGACCGAACAACCACGATGTCGCCGTCGCGGTGTAAATGAACAATGGATCGGTGTTGGCGTTGATGACGATATAAAAAAGGGTGATGCCATAACGAGTGAACTTCAGCGAGTCGAGTCCATCGGTTGCCGCATCGGAATCGAGTCCGGGTGGGTAGGAGCCAATGAGATAGAGATGCATGAAGGCGGCGAAGAGCAGAACCGCGACCATCACGAAGAGAGTCTTGGAAGTTTGAAGTTTGAAGTTGGACGCTTCGCGTGGAAGTCGGAGATTCATGGTGCGGCGAATCACCAGCGCAGGGCACTGACGAAGAAAGTGATGAGGAGTAAGGCAAACGCAAAAATTAAAACAATGCAACCACGCCACAGGTTAAGTGGATGGTCGTCGCCGAGAGTCGGCAGCCCCGTGGTTGGGTCAATGTCCACGCGCCATTGGGGGGCGATGAACAGACTCACCGCCGCGCCGCCGATCAATCCACCGACATGCCCCCATAGATCAATGCCCGGACGAAAACTGACGAAGAGCTGAATGCCGATCAGCACCAGCATATCTCTTAGATAGGCGTTGCCGCGATCACCGAACTTGCTGCGATTGTTGAAAAAGTAAACGGTGAATGCGCCCAGTAAACCGAAGATGGCGCCTGACGCTCCGAGCGAAGGTTGCGCGCTGAAGATGAAACTGGCAACGACTCCGGCAACGCCGGAGAGAAGATAGACGATGAGAAAACGACGATGCCCGAAAAATGATTCGACGCGCACGCCGAAGATGAAAAGACTCAGGGCGTTGGATCCCAGATGGGCAAGGCTGCCGTGCAAAAATATCGGCGTGACGAGCCGCCAGTATTCGCCGCTAACGATGAAGTCGTTGATCTTGCCGCCGAAGTAGAAGAGTAGATCGTCGCCAAGGATAATTTCGGACAGGGCTTGCAAAATATAGACGACGACCAACGTGCCGAGAAGAAGATAGGTGAAGATCGGTTTGGCGCTAGGCAGGGCAACCGAGTAGTGATGCGAGGTTTGAGGGTGTGTGTCGTTCACAATGTGACCACGCGCGGTTTGACTCGGTTGTGTTCGGCTTCGATGATGGCAAGGATCGAGTCGACGGCTGTCTCTAAATGAAATTCGGGATTGATGACGCAGTAGTCAAATTCGACGATGCGCTTGAGTTCTTTGCGGGCGGTGGCGATGCGTAGTTTGAGTCCTTCGGGTGTTTCGGTTTTGCGCGCTTGCAGCCGCGCCACCAGTTCTTCTTCGGAGTCGGTGGTGATGAAGATGAGCAGGGCGTCGCGGGCGATGGAGCGAACCGTTGCCGCGCCCTGCACGTCAATACGCATGACGACATCTTTGCCGCTTGCCATGGCATCGCGCACTTGTTGTTTGGGGATTCCTTTGTAATCGTTGTAGACGATGGCGTATTCGATCAGTTCGTTCTTTTCGATCATCTCGGCAAATTGATCGTTGCTGACGAAAATATAATCGGTGCCATTCACTTCGCCCGGGCGGGGGGCGCGCGTGGTTGCCGTCACCACGAAGTGCATGGAGACGCCGCGTTCCTTCATGCGCTGGATCACGGTGTCTTTACCCACACCGGACGGACCGGAGATAACGATGAGCAAGGGTTGGCGTTGTCGTTCAAAGAGGGGTTCGGGTTCGGTCATAAGGGT
The DNA here is from genome assembly GCA_016215145.1 of Chloroflexota bacterium. GTDB lineage: Bacteria > Chloroflexota > Anaerolineae > Anaerolineales > VGOW01 > VGOW01. The sequence goes on along the minus strand of JACRLA010000013.1, from coordinate 6,248 downwards.
CTGAGGTGACTGTCACTGGGTTACAAGACTTGGGCACTTCCAGATTTCATCAGCCCAGTGACAGTCACCTGCAAGAGATGAGTATTTGGAGAAAATTATTCGATGAAGGTATTATAACAAAGGGGTGTGTTAAAATCGCGGATAGCAAATAGTAGATGGCGAATGGCAAATGGCGGATAGTAAATTGCTATCGGCTATTTGCCATCAGCCATCAGCCAATCACTATGCCTTTCTACGATTACCGTTGTTCCTCCTGTCAACAAAAAGTGTCGGTGAAACTTTCTTACGCCGAGTATGACACCGCTAAACCGAACTGCCCGTTATGCGGGAGCGCAAATTTAAAGCGCGTTATCGGTCGGGTGCGAATCGCCAAGTCCGAAGAGGCGCGCATGGAGTCAATGGCAGACCCCACGAACTTTTCCGGCGTGGATGAAAACGATCCGAAGTCGGTTGCCAAGTTTATGAAGAAGATGGGTTCGGAGATGGGCGAAGATTTGGGTCCCGAGTTTAACGACGTGGTAGAACGTCTCGAGTCGGGCGAGTCGCCGGAATCTATTGAACAAACGATGCCGAATGTTGGAGGGGGAGAGTCGGCAATACCTGAAGAGTAAATGGTAATTGGTAATTAGTAATTGGGCGTTAGAGTCATTTACTAATTACCAATTACAAAAGTGAGGAGTCACCGTGAACAATAAAAACATCATCACCATCGTCATTGCCGGGTTAGTTACGTGTTGCGCTTGCGTCGGCGTGCTTGGCGCGGCAGGCGGGGTCATATTTTTCGCAACGCGAGACGTGAGCACTTCGATTGCGCCCGCGTTTACCCAATCTGCGAAAGGGACCACTACTACCCCCGCGCCCAAAGTTGTCACCACGCCTGTCCCCGGCACGAGCCAGACGCTCAAGACACTGCAAGATACCGATCTCCCGGTAAACGATCTACGCACATTGGCGATGCGCTTGAAAGGCATCCCCGATATTCCGGCGACGGTGGCGCCGAAGTCTGGTGGTTACAAGGTGGGCGACGAAGAAAAGTTTTGGGTGAGCAACGAAGACACCAAAGCGCATTACCAGATCACGGCGCGACTCGTTTATAAAACCGACAACGTGTATTTTTTTGTCCATCGAGATTTGTCGGTGAAAGACAGCGACGTGCAGAAATTGGTGGACACCTTCCAGACAAAAATTTATACGACGAACCGGAAATTTTTTGGCGATGAGCCAAACCCCGGCGTGGACGGCGACCCGCACCTTTTCATTTTATACACGCGCGGACTCGGGCAGAACGTGGGCGGCTATGCCTCCTCTGCCGATGGTTATTCGCGGTTGGCGCAACAATACTCCAACGAAAAAGAAATTTTCTACATCAATGCCGAAGCCTACGGAAGTCCGGCGAACCCGGATTTACCCGGCACACTCGCTCACGAATTCCAGCATATGATTCAAGGGCATCACGACAGCAACGAAGACACATGGATGAACGAAGGCGCTTCGATGCTCGCCGAATTTCTTAATAGCTATCGCACCGGCGCCGAATTTTCTTTTATCGCCTCTCCCGATCTGCAATTGAATGCTTGGGACGACTCCGGCGCTGGCGCCAATTCCGGTCATTATGGCGCGTCGTTCATGTATCTGGCATATTTTTTGGATCGCTTTGGCGAAGAGGCTACAAAAACATTGTTGACTAAAAAAGAAAACGGATTGCAAGCGGTTGAGAACACGCTGAAGGAATTAAAGATCACCGACAAAGCTACGGGGAAGCCGACAACGGGTGTGGAGGTTTTTAGTGATTGGGTCATCGCCAATTACGTCGGCGACAAAAGTGTTGGCGACGGGCGTTACGTCTATAACAACTATCCTAAAGCGCCGCGCGTTACAAACCATGCCGCATCGGCGACGACCTGCCCTGTTTCAGTGAAGTCGGCAACCGTTCATCAATTCGGCGCGGACTACATCCGCATTTCCTGTCGTGGAACTTACACCTTCAACTTCACCGGTTCGCAGCAAGTGAGTGTAATGCCAGCGACTCCACACAGCGGCAAATTTGCGTTCTGGAGCAATCGCGGCGACAAGAGCGACACTACGCTCACCCGCGAATTTGATCTGACCAGCGTGAAGAGTGCCACGCTGAAATACTGGGCACTGTGGACGATTGAAGAAGACTACGATTACGCTTACGTGGAAGTTTCCGCCGACGGCGGCAAGACGTGGAAGATTATCAAAACGCCTAGTATGCGCGACACGAATCCAACCGGCAACAACTTCGGTTCAGGGTATACCGATAACAGTGGCGGCTCAAAGACTCCGCAATGGGTTGAAGAGAAGATCGATCTCACACCCTATAGTGGCAACAAGATTCAAGTTCGTTTTGAATACATCACCGATGACGCCGCCACGCGCAGTGGCTTGCTCATTGACGATGTCACCGTTCCTGAACTCAACTACAGTTGTGATTTTGAATCGGACGATTGCGGTTGGAAAGCCGAAGGCTTTGTGCGCTTCGACAACATCTTGCCGCAAAGTTATGTGGTGCAGGTGATTCGCAAATCGGGATCGAAGACCACCGTAGAGCAAATGACTCTTGACGGGGCGAACACCGGGACGATCAAATTGGATGTCGCCTCTGCCAGTGATAGCGTGATCGTGGTGGTCTCTGGCACGACGCAGTTCACGACCGAGTTGGCGAGTTATAAGTACGAAATAAAGTGATACGTGATGCGTGCTACGTGATCAATGATGAGGAAAACTATGAAACGTCGTCAGCCTTTTCCCTTAGTTCCCCTATTTCCATTCTTTCTCTTCGTGATTCTTGCTTGCTCGCTTCCTTCGCTGCCGAGCATTCAAATCCCATCGCTGCAAACGCGCGCGGCATCTAGCGCCACGGCATCGGGCGATAGCAAGATCGGAAAGGGTCCCACCGTCGCTTCTGCCCAGACGGCACAGGATATTCTTGAGAAAGATTCTAATATCCAAATTTTGGAACAGTTGGCGAAGGAAAGTTACAACACCGATGATCTATCGCAAGCGGGCAAGACTTACACCTTTACGATCTCTATTAACAAAGAACAGAATCTGGTGATGCTCAATGGTTGGTGCGCCACCACGGAAGCGATCTTGCGCGACAACTTCAAGCACATCACGATGGAATTTTCGATCAACGGCACGCCGATTGACGACAACCTCATACTCGTCAGTGAGCGCGAAGATAGCGGGGGTCTCTTCTGCCGTTCTTTTTTTGTGGTGATGTATGGTTGGCCCAAAGGCAAAACGGAGTTGCAGGTCGCGGTGACGTTTGATACGAAGATCAACGATGGCATGGGTGATTATGCTAAAGGGACGCATTACTATAAATATATTGTGACCTATCAATAGCGGATGGCGGATGGCTTATCGCAAATGGCGAATGGCGTGATGCGATACGCGATACGCTATTAGCGATCTTCAGGAGTCTCTATGAACCGAACACTCTCTCTCTTCTTTACAATGGCTTTGTTGCTCTCGGCTTGCGCCACGCCGACAGCCGCTCCCGCGCCGACGAAAGTTCCTGAACCCACTGCCGTTGCCCAGCCGTTGGCGGCAGCCGCAAGCGGTCCGGTGCGAGTCACCGGCAAGTTCACTTATTCCAACAACATTATCACCGAATATTATGTTGAACATTTCGTCGCGCTGATCGATCTCACCGGATTTGTGAAGCGTGATCGCGAATGGGAAGTGCCGGTGAAGTCGCAGGTGTTGGGTTACCTTCAACTGGACGAGAAGGCGCAGAAGGGTGAGTATCAACTCTCGCTGCCGATGCGCCCCGAAGGCAGCTTTGACGATGTGGATAACAACGGCAAGCCGGATAAGGGCGTGCAAGTTTTTGCGGTGGATTACAACGTCAACCTCACAGGCGGTCCGTTCTTGGAAGGTGATGATCGGTATCGTGGCTGGCCTTCGTACCTTGCCTCGGTAAAGGTGGATACGGAAAATAAACAAGAGATCATCGGCGGCAAATTAATTGTGTGGGCGTTGGATGACAAACAACAATTCCCAACTGGATTTGGCAACGATGGGTTGCTGTTCACCGCCGATGATCCGGTGTCGCCGATTCCGGCTGGCTACACGGTTATTGACCTCGACAAAAAACCGTTTGGCATTATCCGCGACGCGGAGCCCTCGCTTGATCTTTACGAACCGAAAGATGCCGAGATCAAAGATTATTCGAAGATGAGTTACAGCGATGCTTTTGATGCGCTTCACAAAAAAACATCGGTGGAATGGTCGTTCAACGACATCCCGAGCAAGAAGGTGGATTGGAAAGCGCTTTACGATCGCATCGCGCCGAAAGTTGCCGAAGCGCAGAAGAATAAAAATGGCAAGGCGTTTTATCTGGCTTTGAAGTAGTATGCCAATTCCATCCCCGATGGACATGTGGGTGTGGGTGGCGGCGCGTTTGCCACGGAAGTGTTGCGCGAGAGAATTGACAATGGGTACGGATTCGCTATTCGAGAATTGGATAGCGGCAAAGTGATCGTCACTTACGTGACCACCAACGGACCCGCCGATAAAGATGGAATCAAAGTGGGCGCCGAAGTGATCGAGTTCAACGGTCTGCCGATCAAAGACGCCATCAGCAAAGCAGACGCCTCTCTCGCTGGACCCTTTTCGCAAGAACCCTACAAACGTTATCAACAGACTCGTTATCTTCTGCGCGACAAATTGGGCGCAGAGGCAACCGTGAAATTTGTGAACGCCAACGGTCAACCACAAATTGCCAAAGTCACGGCGGTAGCGGAACGAAATAGTTACAGCGTGACATCCATCTTTCGCGGCTTTGATTCAAATGCGTTGCCTGTCGAATCAAAAATTCTTGACTCGGGCGCGGGTTACATCAAGATCAACACCACAAAAATTCTTGACTCGGGCGCGGGTTACATCAAGATCAACACCAACAGCGATGATCTCAATTTGATCATCCGTCTTTTTGAACGCGCCCTCAAAGTGTTCACCGCCAACGGTGTGACAGGTGTGGTCATTGACATGCGTCAAAACAGCGGCGGCGCACCGTTGGGGCTGGCGGGTTTCTTTTACGACAAAGAGATTCTGCTGGGTCAGTTGCAGTATTACAGCGAGAAGACCGGCAAGTTCGAGAACGAAGGATTGCGCCAGAAAATTTTGCCGAACGTCAATCAATATAAATTCGACAAACTCGTGCTGATGGTTTCGTTTGCTTGCTTCAGCGCCTGCGAGATCGAGTCTTACGGTTTTTCAAAAATCCCGGGGGCAATCGTCGTCAGCGCAAATTCATCTGCCGGGGTGGAAGCCGAAGTGGCGCGCGGTCAGTTCCGGTTGCCGGATGGGTTGAGTATGCAAATCTCCACCGGGCGTTTTTTAAACCCGGATGGTTCGATCTTCTTGGAGGGCGTGGGTGTTCAACCGACTCTCAAAGTTGCGGTGGATGAAAAGTTCGCGCTCTCAAGTGAGGATGTTGTTTTGAAAACGGCGGAAGCAGCCGCACTCGGCAAAACCATCGGCGGCGGCGCCAGCGGAACTGGACCCACCTATGCTGCGGCTGCCGACTCCCGAAAAGCGCTCGGCACTATCAAAACTCTGGAAGATGTAGCGAAAGAAAAATACAAAGACAACGAACTCTCGCAAGCGGGTAAGACATACACTTATACTATCGGCGCAACGAGCGCGCAAAGTTTAATGTGGATCACCGGTTGGTGCGCGACCACGCAAGCGATTCTCGACGACAACAACAAAAATATAACGTACGCCTTTTCGATGAACGGCAAGCCAGTGGACATTACACAGTTTGCGGTGTTAGAAGGAAAACAAGGGACGCAGTTCTGCAAACTTTATATGGCATCCGTTTCAAATTGGCCCAAAGGCGACACCAAACTCGAAACGAAAGTGACGTTTGCCAACAAGATCAACGACGGCACCGCCGATTACCCGGCGGGGACACATTCATATATGTATACGGTAACTGCACCGTAGTCAAAAATAAAAACACCGAGTGTCTCAAAAGACACTCGGTGTTTTTTTTATTCTTGCTTTGGCGCGGTCAATGCGGCGAGCTGTGCCCTCAGAGCGGCTTCGCGTTCTTCGTACGTTTTGCGAATCTCGGCGAAAGCCGCGTCGGTTCTGGTTCTGCCCATCACTTGCAACTCTCGACCCGACATCGGCGCGAGCAACAACGCTGCCACCGACCCAACCAATGCGCCGCAAAATGCTCCGGCGATGAAACTGAAAGTGCGTTGCAT
>JACRLA010000189.1 GCA_016215145.1 Chloroflexota bacterium | reverse complement strand
TCAACCAGTGGCGGCATCCGCCCCCGCGAAGGCGACACCCGCGACTCACTCTACGCCGCCGAGAATCGAGTCGGCATCATCACCCAACGATCCGCATCTCGATAAAATCATTTCGCGCTGGAAAGATATTCGAGTCGCCAGTAAAAAATATCACGCCAGTCTTCCGGCGTTGTTAGAACGCTGTATGCCGATTAATATGGAAGGTGATTTGGTGGTGTTGGGTTTTCAAACGAAAGTGTTGTTGACCAAAGCCGATGCGCCCTCGAACTTGGAGGGCATCGCCAAAGCGATCAACGACGTGGTGGGGTTGGCGGTTAAAGTGCGGTGTGTGTTGAATTCATCTGAAGCAGAGACTCCGCCGAATGTGCCGAGCAATAGCGTGGTGGCAGAGGCGGTGCGGATGGGCGGAAAGATTACGAAATGAACAATGAAACAATGAACAATGAAACAATGAAGAATGAACAATGAACAATGAACGATGTCTTATGACTGATCACTGACCACTAATACCAATTACGAATTACCAATTACGAATGAGGAGAACTTATGTCACGAGGTAGAGGAATGAAAATGCCCGGCAACATGGGCGGCGGAAACATGATGGCGAAGCTTGCCAAGATGCAAGAAGAGATGGTGAAGACGCAAGAGGCGTTGGCGGGTGAACGCATGGCGGTGACGGCGGGCGGCGGCGCGGTGACGGTGGTGATCTCCGGCGCGCAGCACATTCAATCCATCACGCTCTCACCAGAGATGATCGCTTCGGGCGACGCTGAGATGATCGGCGATACGTTAGTGGCGGCGATCAATGAAGCGATTGAAAAATCGCAAGCGTTAGCGGCAGAACGTTTGCAATCTGTGTCGGGTGGGCTTGGGTTGCCGGGGATGTAGGGACGTAGCATGCTACGTCCCTACGATAAATGATTCATGCCTTCCTCCACCATCCCTCGCCCTGTTCAAACTCTCATTGACGAGCTCTCGCGTTTGCCCGGTATAGGACCCAAAACCGCCTCGCGCCTGACGTATTTTTTGTTGCGCCAACCGCTGGAGCAAAGCAAATCGTTAGCCGAAGCGTTGGTTGAAATGAAAGAGCGCACGCGCTTCTGCTCGATCTGTTTTAACATGACGGAGAATGATCCGTGTCCGGTGTGTTCTGACGAAGCGCGTGAGGCGAGTGTGCTGTGTGTGTTGGAAGAGCCGCTCGATGTGATTGCTATTGAAAAGACTCGCGTCTTCAAAGGTCGCTATCACGTTTTGCATGGGGCTATCTCGCCGGTGGATGATGTGGGTCCGGATGATCTACGAATCAAAGAATTATTGAATCGCTTGCGAGATAACAAAGTGCGCGAGGTGATCATCGCCACCAACCCCAGCTACGAAGGCGAAGCGACGGCGATGTATTTGCAAAAACAGATCGCGCCGTTAGGTCTCAAAGTGACTCGTCTCGCGCGCGGCTTGCCTGTGGGCGGTGATTTGGAATACGCCGACGAAACGACTCTCGCCCGGGCGTTAGAGGGGCGGAGTGAGATGTCGTGATAGTGGCAACATCAAATACCCAAGCGCAACCCACCTCGCGCGCGGCGTTTAAAGTGTCGCGTTTAACATGGTTTGAGATCGCTGTCCTTGTCTTTGCCGTCTCATTCTACGCCGCGCCTCTTCTCAACTTCGACCCGTCCCTTATCCTCTATGGCGGTGAATATCAAGCGCACGTCGGTTCAGTCGTGCCGTTTTTGCAATGGATCAAAGAAGGGGCAGAGTTCCCTCTTTGGAATCCGATTCTTGAAAACGGGCGCTCGCTCATCGCCGATCCATTAATTTTTGCTTTCAACCCTTTCGCCACGATCCCGATGATCGTTTGGGGCGTGATCAACGGCACCAAGATAGCCGTCGCGCTTAATTTTTTCATCGCCGCGCTGGGCGTGTGGATGATCGGCAAGTTGTTAAATTTTGAAATGCCCACGCGCCTGTGGACGAGTTTGCTCTACGCTTTCTCCGGCGCGTTGTCGGCGCATCTCAACGTCGGTCAAATACAACTCGCCTTCGCTTTGGGTTGGTTGCCCTGGTCAATCGCCGCTGTACTGTGGGTTGTCAAGAGTCGTGGTTACACCCCCATTGTGTTCGCCAGTTTTGCCCAAGCCATTTTCTTCTTTGCCGGAAATCTTTATTATCAAGTTTATGGCGTTGTCTGCCTTGTCGTGATCATTATCGTCTTCTTGATCGAAGTGAAACCGTTGCGATTGAATCTGGATGTGCTGCGGCGAACATTTCTCCTCGGGCTGCTCTCTCTCGGGTTGACCGCCATTCAATTATTCACCTTCTTATCAGCCCGCCCCGAGATTCATAACTTCGGCGGTTATGCGCCTAACGAAGAACAATTTTTAGGATCGCAAACGCCGGTTAACGCGCTATTGAATTACGTCATCGCCGACCGCGACTTCATCAACAGTTCAATGTTAGATCGCGTTCCCTTCTTGCAAGAGAGTTATCGCTACATCGGCGTCACTCCGTTTTTACTTTTGCTTCTGCTCCTCCCTGCCGCAGAACGCGGGCGGCGGCGCGAGATCATTGCTTTGGCTTTGTGTTTCGCGCTTATGTTGGCGTGGGTAGCAGTGCGCTATAACTTCTTTAAAGACATCTATCACGCCATTCCGTTTTTGGCTCAATTTAGATTCCCGGGTCGGGCGTTAAGTGTCGGCGCGCTCTTTGTGATCTTGTTAGGCGGATTCGGACTCGATCAGTTATGGCGATGGCTGCAAACGATCCAAGGGCAACTGGCGATCCACGATGGACACGGGGCTGCCGTCTTCACCCTCAATAGCCACATCATTTTTTTCACCCTGATTCTGGTCGGCGTTGGATTCGCCGTCGCCGACGAGTATTCTTCTAATCAACAATGGTTCGCGCTGGATCGTTTCATCCCCTCTGAAGTAGACACAGCCTTAGCCTGGTTGCGCGACACTGATCGCGGCGAGTATGCCTTGCACACCACCTCGGCGGTGACCACGCAGCGCGCGCTGGCAGCTTACGAGAAGCGTTTGCGTTACGTGGATCTTCGACATGGCTGGGCGCCCGCCGGAACTTCGCGGTTGCTCGGTCATCCCAACGCGATCACGCTTCAACCGAAGTATTGGGTGATTTGGAAAGGCGAGGATGTTGGCGCGGCAAAATTGGATTTGATAAAAGAATTTGAGAAGGCTCAAATTTGGCAAGCGCCGGATGCTTATCCCTTTGCTTTTTTGATTCCTGTTGAACGGTTAAGCGCCGCCGCGTCAGTCATCGCCCCTCACGAAGTGACCCCCGCGACTCAATCTCGCCGTGAAAGCCCGAATCGAATCATCGTGCAAACACAAGCCGATAATTCGACGGTGTTGGTGATTTCAGAATCGTGGTTCTCTGGTTGGAAGGTGATGGTAGATGGGCGCGAGGCGGATCTGGTCTCGATCAGCAATCTCTTAGCCGTTCAACTTTCGGCGGGGACTCATCTGGTTGCCTTCCAATACGATCCACTTTCATTCACCATCGGTTGGATGGTGAGTGCGCTTACGCTGGCGCTGTCGGTTGGGCTAGTGATCTTTGAGTGGCGGCGTCCGCCGGGGAATTAAGGTGCGGCTTGTTAAACACGCTCATATAGTGCGCGCTGTAAATCCGCCACGAACTTTGCTCTAGCCACGATTCCAATCCAATCAAAAATTTATAGATCACTTTGGGCGTGAAGTCTGGCAAAAAGGTGAAGTAGTGCGTCTCACGCAGGCTCAAACTTTTTACGTCGGCGAGTTCGTGCGGCAGCAGCCACTCTTCGGCGCCGGTGTCAATGATTTTGATCAAGGGGAAGACGTAGCCCATGTAGATTCGAAAGAGGGGGTTGGTGACGTTGATCTCGTGCAAGAAAAAATAGCCGCGTGGTTTGAGGATGCGGGCGATCTCGTCGAAGGCTTGTGATTGATCGTTGCGGTCTTCGATATGGTGCATGACGTTGATGCAGTAAACGAAGTCGTAAGATTCGGATGCGAAGGGAAGCGAGAGCGCGTTGGAGACCGTCATGATCGGCGCGAGATGATTCGCCCGGATCGATCTTGATGCCGCCGCCAACTGCCCCCACGCCGCATCTGCCCCCACCATTTTAAATCCCTCGCCCAACATTTTTTGCAAATACCATCCTTGCCCGCTCCCCAAATCTAAACCGATCATCGCCGCCCGATCTGTATTTCGCAATTCGTGAATGATCGGCGCAAGTTTGCGATCTAAGAGTCGGGCGCGAATGTGATGGGGGATGGTCTCTTCGTATTCGTCGGCGATGTCGTCGAAGTGATTGATGGACGATAACTTTCTGAACCAGCCCCAATAGCGCACACCGTAATATAACGAAAGGCTGCCGACGATGACCGATGCCCACACGGTGAGTGAACGCAACACGATGACGGCGGTGACCGCTTTTTGAGTCGGCAGCCCCGCCTCTTGCAGTTGATAGATCAAGCTGCTGCCGGTCACGCCCAATCCGGCTGGCACGAGTGATAACGCACCTAACAATGTCGAAGATGAATAGAGCTGAATGGATTGTATGAGGTTGAGATTCGATTCGGCGACGGCGTACAGTGTGGCGCTGGCGAATGTCCACGAAGCGAGTGAGAGGAGGAAACAAATAAGAAGCGGGCTTGGATGGAAAAGCCGGATGAGTGCGGGCGATGTAACATAGCGGCGGATGATTAAGATCGCGCCGACGAGGCTGGTGATGATCACGACGCTGAACGCGAGTTGTTGAGATGTGACCGACGATGTCAGGGCGAGCAAAAATAAAACGGCGGTTACATCCCATAGTCTTTCAAAGACGACGAGGGCTGAGGTCTCGCGGAGTCTCGCGCCGTAACGGTCTTTGAGCAAGAAGGCTTTGGTGATCTCGCCGATGTAAAGTGGGGTGACGATCATCACCAAGCCGGAGAGGAAGATGATCAAACTTTCGCGGATGGGGATTTTGATGCGCCACACTCGCAAGAGGTAATGCCAGCGCAAGAACCGCAAGAAAATGGCGAGTGCGGTGAAGCTTAATGTGGGCAGGGCGGCTTTAGCCAGCAGGGGGATGATTTCACTTTCGACTGCTTGCAGCCCGACGTTAGTGATCCACAAGATGGTGACCACGAACCCAAGTGCTAATGTTACGAATAGGGCAATTTGTTGAGGGTAGGTTGCGCTTTTGTTGTCGGCTGGTTGCATATCGTTGTGCGTTTTCTTTTCTTTTTTGAGGCAGGTCGGGTATATTATAGTCTCTGTCGATTCTCCTTAATCACGAATGACTCGAATGAGCGAATATCACGAATGTTTTCTGGTTGTTCTATTCGTTAAATTCGTATATTCGTGACATTCGCGATTAAAGTGCGTAAGTTCTACTCAACTATGACGAATGCTTCTGCTGTTTCCTCCACCGAGACTCGCCGCCCTGATTCTCTGTTCAACTTTGTCTTGGGCATTGCCCTCGTTGCCTTCGGGCAATACCTGATGGGGCAGCCCGATCCCCTCTTCGTCGAATTTGCTTTCACCAAAATTCTCAACACCTATTATCGCTGGGACATCTACAACCTCGACAATGTGATCGTCGGCGTTGTGTTGTTCATTATTGGCGGAGTGTTGTTTGTGCGTGCGGCGCATAGATGGACGATTAAGGAAGAGTCCCACGAATTACCGAAAGAGGAAACGACCACGCGTTGGCGAGACGGCTTCCGCGCGACAGGCGGGTTGTTGGTGGTGGCGGTTGCGCTGGAATCTTTTTTGCTGTGGCGTTTGAGTCTGCGTGATTACAATCTCCTGTCACCGATCTTGTGGGTGATCACCATTGTGTTGATTCTCATGGCGATGTGGCGCTGGGATCGGTTGAATGGTCGCGCCTCATCTCTTGCGCCGCGTTTGGATCGTTTTGATGTGTATGCCATCTTGGCGATTCTGGCGGCGGGTTTTGTGATCAATGCTTATCAGATCGCCAACGTGCCGAACATTATGATGGGCGACGAAGGTGATTGGTTCACGACGGCGGGAGCGATCGCCGTAGGTGAATACAACCCGCCCTGGTTTGGCTTTGGCGTGTATAGCTTTCCGGTGTTAAGTTCGATTGGCGCGGGTTGGGCGATGAAAGTCTTTGGCGTTTCATTGTGGGGCTGGCGATTCGCCTCGGCATTCTCCGCTGTGCTGACGGTGATACCGTTGTATGCCCTGGGGCGCGAGATGTTCAATCGTCAGGTGGCGATTGTCGCCAGCCTGATCATGATCGCCACGCCCTACTTCATCGCTTTCGCCCGTTTGGGCTACAACAATTCACAGTCGCTGCTGCCGGTGGTGCTGGCGTTATATTTTTTGTTCGTCGGATTCAAACGCGGCAGTTGGTTTTATCTCGCGTGCGCCGGAGTGATTGCCGCGTTGGGTTTTTATACCTACACCGCCGCGCGGCTGGCAGTGTTGGTCGCGCTCTTCTACTTTCTTTATTTGTTCCTCTCACGTCAGCAAAAACTTAAACAGTTGATCATCTTGGGCGTGATCTTCTCGCTGGGTTTCCTTGGCACGGTGCTGCCGTTTCTTATCTATGGCAACGCCATCGCTCCGCATCTGGGTCAATTTAAAATGTTGGAGAGTTTGTGGGTCAACAGCGATTACGCCCCCGGTTTGTATCCCGATCAATCTTACGTGAAGCAGATCACGCCGACAGAAGTTGAAGGCGCGACGCTGTATTGGGATTGGCGGCTTGCGCCGCATTTGTTGTCACGCGGTATTGCTCGTTCGATCATGGTCTTCAACATTGATTCGATTGTCACCGAACATTTCATTGCCGCGCCGTTGGCCGGTCCGGCGATTATGGCGGCGTTATACATTTTGGGGTTGGCGCTAATGCTCAGCGTATGGCGTGAAGGGCGGGGGGCGTTGTTGATTCTGTGGTTCGTCTTGGGGTTGATGTCGCTTAGCATCTTCAACACGTTTCCGCCGCGCCATGCCCATCTTGTTCCTCTAATACCTGTGGTGGCATTGTTCGCCGCCGTTGGGCTGGTCACGATCACGAATGCTGTCGTGGAGAGAGTGACTCGGCTGACCGGAACATTTAAATATCTGCCGATCACCTTTGGCGTTTTGCTTTTGATCTACGCCGGGCTCGAAAATTTTTTCGTGCAGATGCCGCTCATCTATCGCCCCGATTTTGAATCGGTGTTGTCGTGGACGGTGTTGAACGCCGCGCCGGATCAAAAAACAATTTATGTTTACAGCGATAACCCTACACAGGCAAACTTCCGCCCGTTTGCCTCGCGCCACCTTCGCCCGCAGACGCAGTATGAATCTGTCGCCGCCGACTTTCTTGATTCACTCACGATAGACTCCGACTCGCGTTACGCCGTGTTGTACCGTCCTAAAAACGCGCCGACTATCGCCCTCGCACTTCAAAAGATCATCCCTAACGTTCAACCCCCTATTTCAATTTACAATCGTGAAGGCGATGTGATCGGTTATGCCATGCTCAGCCGTGAGGTGATCCTTGCCGCGCCGACGGATGTGGGGTCGGGCATCATTGATCTGCTGCGCTCGCCGATCTGGGTTGTGTTGATCGCCTTAGCGTTGTTAGCGGTCATTACTTATTTCTTCAAACGATCATGGTTGTCACGTTTACCCTCCATTGTTCCTGAACACACATTTCCCGAATTGCGCGGAGTCACATTTCCGGCGATCACACTTCCCCAACTTTCACTTCCCAAGATGAACTTATCCGACTCATTCCTAAAGCCAAAGCCGCCGACTCCGGTGACGCCGCCAGCCGTCCCCGCGCCAATAGTCGTTGAACCGCAGCCCATAGCGGCACACGAATCGTCCGCGCCACTTTCGATCAGCACCCGTCCTTCGAGCGGCGCGCCGGGTGTCGAGATCGATCTCAAGATTCGGCTCCATCTGCCTCAACCCAAGAATTTTTCTGAGTGGCGGCTGCCAAGACTCAGGGCAGGATCGATCTTGCAATGGTCGTCGTTTGATTTTGGCAACCCGGGCTGGCTGTTGGGCGCAATTGCTTTAGCCGCACTGGGGCAGGCGGCGATCTTTTCGCAGCGATTCGAAGCGGGCATGGTGTTGTATGCGCTGGCGATGGCGCTGACGATCTATTGGGCTTACCGTAACCCCTCGGCGCGTGAACGCGCCGCCGAGTCGGCGACATTTCATAGCCGCGCCACAGAAATTATTTTGATCGTCGCGCTGATTCTTGTCTCGACGATTGCC
>JACRLA010000188.1 GCA_016215145.1 Chloroflexota bacterium | reverse complement strand
CGTGCCGACGTGCAGCAAAAATTTTTGTGGCAATTTATATTTATCGGCGACGATGGCTTTTTGATTCGGATGGCGCACCGGCTTGAGCGACTCATCGTAGCCCGGGTAGACCACCGTAATTTTTTCGGCGGGTGTATTGTAGAACGAAATTAAATCGTGTCGTGTGGCTTCGCTGTCGGCGAGCAAGTGCGTGGCAAACTTTGCGCTGAAACGAGTCGAGAGATCGAGATACAGTCGTTGCTTGAACGGGTGGCTTTGCGGAAAGTGGATATAACCCAGATCGTGAATCGTAACAATGGAAGGGCAGGGGTGATAGGCGGGGAGAACGTGCGCCGGAACAAATAGTCGTTGCGGCGGAGTCCGCATCAACTCGCGCGAGAGTCCAATGTGAGTCCAAAGTTTGCGCGGCGTGATGAGTCGTGTTTCATAGAAACCCGCTTTTTTCAAAAAAGCGGGTTTCTCAAAGAGATCGGGCGGCGGTTCATCACGGAAATACAATCGCCATTGATGATCGGTTTGAAGATCAAGCAAGGCGCGAGTCAATTCGAGTGAATAGGCTTCGGTGCCGGTGCGCCGCGCCACCGCCGTGCGACTGGCGTCAATTCCGATAATCATCAAAGAGAGAACCGCGAAGGCGCGAAGTTCGCAAAGAATCTTTAATTATTAATCTTCGCGTTCTTGGCGTCTTTGCGGTTAAAGGCTTTGATTCTGTTTCAGGACTCCGCCAAACAACACGACGATGCCTGCCACAATGAGGGCGATGGGCCACAAACGTTGAATCTGTGACGCGAGTTCGGGCGCGAGCCAGCCCAAAGTGGACGGCAGAAAAAATACGCCGATGCCGCCGACGACCAACGCCAGAATGAGTCGCCGCGTGACGCGAATCTCGACCAGCCATTGCACAAAGAACGCCGCGCCGACGATGATGAGCAGCAGCGGCCAGAACTGCGTCATCATTTCCCATTGCCACACGCCCAGCGTAAACATGAAAAAGAATACGCCGAGCAAAATGGCGAGCGTGGCGTTGAAGAGATGGGCACCGTTGACGCGCCCTTGCGAAAAGTATTTCGTCAGCGACGAAACGCCGCCCAACACAATAAACCCGGGCCACAGATTCCAGATATCGGGTAGCAACACGCCCAAGTTCTGCGCCAAGAACCACCCGCCGATTAAGATCAAAACCAAACCAGAACGCCGCCCAACACAATAAACCCGGGCCACAGATTCCAGATATCGGGTAGCAACACGCCCAAGTTCTGCGCCAAGAACCACCCGCCGATTAAGATCAAAACCAAACCAGGAATTAATGCGCGATAGTTTTTCATTTTGTTATCTCCTTATTGTTCATTGTTCCGATTGATCTGCGCGAAACCGCGCGCCATGATTGCCAAACCTGCCAACACAATGATCGCTGGCCACAACTGGGCGATTGTTTGCGTCAACGTAGGATGCGCTTCGCCCATTGCATATGGCATGGCGAACACGGTCAGCGTGAAACTGATCGCCGCCACCATGAGTGAGACATTTTGATTCATGTCTGCCAGCCAGTGCGCGAAGAACGAAAGACTCACGATCAACACCAGCCGCACCCAATAGCGGCTCAAATCCCATTTCCAAAAACCGAGCGTGAACATGAAAAAGAAAAGGCTCGTCAGTGTTGCGCCCACGCCCACCAAAACAAAACGCGAATCTTTGCGCGATCCAAAAAGATATTCGAACGTGAAGCCGATGCCAAACAACAACGGCGCGATGGGCCAGGCGTTGAACAAGCTCTTCATGTGGACGTTGAACGTGCGCCCCAACAATAACAAGCCGACGAACAACGTGATAAGACCCGCAAGGAGAGACATACGCCCGGACTTGAGCATGAGGAAATTATAACTCGCATCAGACCTTGGGGGTCTCCCATTAAACCCGATGATACAATCCGTTTTATATGCACACCCAAGTGATTCAAATTGATCCCGATCACATTGATCTCAGCTCGATCCGGCTCGCCGCGCAAAAAATTTTGGATGGCCGACTCGTCGCCTTCCCGACTGAAACAGTTTACGGACTCGGCGCTAACGCCCTCAACGGTGACGCCGTCAGCCGCATTTTCGCCGCCAAAGGTCGCCCGCCTTCGGATCCGCTCATCGTTCACATTTACTCACTCGATCAATTGAATCAAGTGGCTATCCAGATTCCTGATCTCGCCTATCGTCTCGCCGAAAAATTTTGGAGCGGACCTTTGACTCTGGTCTTGCCGCGAAACGAATCGATCACGCCTGCCGTCTCTGCCGGATTGCACACCGTCGCCGTGCGGATGCCGTCTCACCCTGTTGCGCTCGCGCTGCTTCGTTCCGCCAATGTTCCCATCGCCGCGCCCAGCGCGAATCTTTTCTCGCGCCCCAGCCCCACCACCGCCCAGCACGTTCTCGAAGATTTAAAAGATCGCGTGGATATTATTTTAGATGGCGGGCGGGTGGACATCGGAGTCGAATCTACTGTTCTCGATCTCACCAGTGATGTGCCGACGATCTTAAGAGCGGGTGGGCTGACGCTCGAAGCGTTGCGTCAAGTGATTCCGAATTGCGTCATGCGTAACGTGTATTTGGGTGAAGACGAATCGGCGGCGTCACCGGGGATGATGATGAAGCATTACTCGCCGCGCGCGAAAATGCTGTTGTTCGATGGCGAGCGCGAGTCGGTTTTACGATCAATGGTAGACGAAGCGAGGCGGCATCACCGTGCAGGTGTGTTGGTGTTCGATGAAGATGAAGGGGTGTTTGAGGGATCAGGAGTCGCCACGAGTCGACTAGGTTCAGAATCCGATCTCGCGCAAATTGCCACCAATCTTTTTTCGGCGATGCGTGATCTCGATCAAAAAAATGTGGACGTGATTTTAGTGCGCGGTGTGAAGCGTGAAGGCTTGGGATTAGCGATCTGGGATCGGTTGGTGAGGGCGGCGGAGGGAAGGGTAATTAGTAAATAGTAATTACCAATTACCAATTACGAATTTTTCTATTGCCACCGCCGCTCCCTCCTCATGCACACTCGGCGCGATCCAATCGGCGGTGGCAAGTGCGGCGGGGCTGCCGCTGCTCAATGCCACACCCACACCCGCCCATTGCAACATCTCGGCGTCGTTGTCGTTGTCGCCGACGCACATTACTTCCTCACGTTTAATTCCAAAATGATTCGCTAACCATTCCACGCCCACTGCTTTGCTCATCCCGCTCGGCAGCCCCTCTACTAAAACCGGATGCGATGGCACGACGGTGATCTTCGCCAGATGTTGATCGAACGTCTCGCGCAATTCTTTTGCCAACGCATTGCGTTCTTGCGGGTCGTGCAAACTCAAAATAAATTTATGCGGCACTTCGGGCAGGTCGGTCAGGAAGTTGTCTACATATTTATAGCGCGACACTTTGAGCAAATTCATCAGCCCTTGCGGAAACTCAATGCCGCTTCTCAAGTAGATCATGTCGGGACATTCAAAGTGCAAGTTCCAGCCGCGCTCTTTGCTCTCGTGGACGATCACCGGAATCACGGCAGGGTCAAGCCGCACTTCGTGCAAAACTTTTTTGGCGTGATGATCGACTACCAACGCGCCTTGAAAGCAGATAAGCGGCGCGGTGATATTTAACGCATCGGCATACTGATCGGTGGGGCTGAGTCCTCTGCCCGTCGCCAGCGTGACGATAACCCCGTTGTTCATGGCGCGGGCTATCGCTTCTTTCACACGCGGAGTGAAGGTCAGAGTTTCGTCGAGCAATGTGCCGTCAAGGTCGAAGGCGACGAGTTTGATCATGGAAGGATGAAGAAGGTCAGAGTTTCGTCGAGCAATGTGCCGTCAAGGTCGAAGGCGACGAGTTTGATCATGAAAGTATGAAGGATGATGGATGAAGAATGAACAATGAAGAATGAAGAATGAACAGTGAACAATGAACAGTTCACGCATCACGCATCACGCGATATGGATTATTAGCAACCGATCCAACCCCGCCAAATCTTTTTTCACTTCACTTTGCGCCGTAGGAAAATAATTTTTCGCCAACCTCAACGCCGCCTCTCCCTCATTCGCGGCGATCTCTGCCAAGATGATTCCGCGCGGCAGTAAATGATCGCGCGCCGTATCAAGCAAGCGTTCAACAAGTCGTAAGCCATCGTCGCCCCCATCCAGCGCGAGACGTGGTTCGTGTTTGATCACCTCAAGCGTTTCGCGTTCGTGTGTTGGAATATATGGCAAGTTGGCGCAGATCATATTCACCTTGCCAACGCCTTCGAGCAAATCGCCCCGAATGAATTTGATTCGATCTGCCACGCCGTGTCTTTGCGCGTTTTCTTTTGCCACCTTCGACGCCTCTCCCGAAATGTCTGTTGCAAAAATTTCTACGTTCCCCAACTTCTTCGCCAGCGTGATGGCAATGATGCCGCTCCCGGTACCTACATCGGCAATTGAGTAATTAGTAATTGGTAATTGGGATTTTAGAAGTTGGGATTTTTCGATTGCTTCTTCAATTAAGAGTTCCGTTTCGGGTCTTGGAATAAGGACGTGAGGGTTAACTTTGAACGCGAGTCCAAAAAATTCCCACTCGCCTAACACGTAAGGCAGCGGCGTGCCGCGACTCATCTGTGCGATCATGTCCTCAAATCGCGCGCGCTGTTCTTCGTTTAATTCTGCTTCGGGGTGAGCGATGACCCACTCCCGCGTCGCGCCCATCGCCTGCGCCAAGATCAATTCCGCTTCGCGGTGGGGGAGGGAGGAGGGGAGGGAGGAGAGGGTGGACGAGATCACAAAGATCAGAACGCTGATGTCGCTGAACCGCGCTGAGTGACGCTGAATGACCTAACTCATCAGCGAAGATCAGCGCATAACAGCGTTTTCAGCGTTCTGGTTTTACACACCGGCTTCGGCAAGTTTCTCCGCCTGATCTCTCGTCGCCAACTCATCAATGAATTCATCAATGCTGCCCTGCATCACGGCGGGCAAGTTGTAAATCGAAACGCCGATGCGATGATCGGTCACGCGCCCTTGCGGATAATTGTATGTGCGAATCTTTTCCGAGCGATCCCCCGAACCGATCTGCGATTTGCGCGCCTCCGACGCTTCCTTCTGGCGTTTTTCCATTTCGGCTTCGTAGAGTCGCGCCCGTAAAATGCCCATCGCTCGCAAACGGTTTTGCGTTTGAGATCGTTCGTCTTCGCACGTCACCACGAGTCCGCTTGGCAAATGAGTTAACCTCACAGCCGTCGCGTTCTTCTGCACGTTCTGTCCGCCCGCGCTCGAAGCGCGATAGGTGTCAATCTTCACGTCGCTTGCCGGCACATCAATTTCCACTTCGTCCACTTCGGCTAACACCGCAACCGTTGCCGTCGAAGTGTGAATGCGCCCTTGCGATTCGGTAAGCGGCACGCGCTGCACGCGATGCACGCCCGACTCATATTTGAGTCGTGAGAACGCGCCTTTGCCCTTCACCTCAAAGATCACTTCTTTGTATCCGCCCACGCCGGTATCGTTTGCCGACATCAAATCCACTTTCCAATTCCGCCCTTCAGAGTAGCGCGTATACATGCGGAACAAATCCGCCGCAAAAATTCCGGCTTCGTCGCCGCCCGCGCCCGCGCGGATTTCTACGATCACGCTTTTATCATCACGCGGATCGCGCGGCAGCAGCAACTGCTTCAACGTCTCTTCAAGTTGCTCTTTGCGTTTTTCGAGATTCGGAATTTCGGCTTCGGCAAGTTCTTTCAATTCATCGCTCGCCAACATCTTCTGCGCTTCGTCTAAATCTTTCAGCACAGTTTTATAGTCGTTGAACCTAGCCACGATCTCTTCTCAATCTTGCTGTAATCGCCGCCTGAATGTCCGGCGATCAATCTATTTAATTCGTCGTAACGATTTTCAACACCTGCGAGTTTCTCTAATAACATAATCCCATGCGCCAAAAAGTCCCGCGTGTGCGGGAAGATGGCGCGATTATAACACCCCTCACCGCTAAGACGCGAAGGACGCTAAGAAAATAAAAACTTTGCGCTCTTTGCGCCTTCGCGGTTTTCTCTTACAATGCGGATATGACTCTACTCATAAACGCAGATCGATTTAAACAAGATTTTGATCAACTGGCGCAGATCGGATCCACCGGTGATGGCGGAGTGAACCGACCTGCCCTCAGCGCAGCTCATCTCGAAGCCCGCGCCTGGTTCAGCGCGAAAGCCGCCTCTGCCGGACTCCGCACCCAAACCGATTCGGCGGGCAACGTCTCCGCGATTCTTCAATCCCCAATCTCCAATCCCCAATCTCTTCTCCTCGGCTCTCACACCGACTCTGTCCCCAACGGTGGTCGCTTTGACGGCGCACTCGGTGTCGTCGCCGCGCTGGAAGTGTTACGCACAATTAAAGAATCAGGCGTGCAACTTAAAGTGAATCTCGAAGCGATTGACTTCACCGATGAAGAGGGAACACTGGTCGGGTTACTCGGAAGCAGCGCACTCGTTGGCGGCATCACCCCAGAGTCACTCGGCAACCCACGCGGAGGACGTTCCAATTTAGAAGCAGGACTCGCACGCGCGCATTTAACTGAATCAGGAATCTTAAACGCCAAACGCGATCCAAATTCCATTGCCGGATATTTGGAATTGCATATCGAACAAGGTCCGCGCTTGACGCAATCAGCAATTAAGATCGGCGTGGTCGCGGGCATTGTCGGCATCACATCGTATCGCCTGAAATATATTGGCGCGGCAAATCACGCTGGCACCACGCCGATGGAGACGCGCAGTGAGGCCGGGTTGGGCGCGAGCGCGTTCACGCTGACTGCGCGCGGGATGGTGATGCGCGATTTGCCGAATTGCGTGGTCAACGTCGGGCAGATGAATTTTAAACCGGGTGCGTTCAACATCATCCCGGGTGTCGCTGAGTTCTCTTTAGAGTTTCGTTCACCTGAATCAAAACAGTTGAAACAACTTGAAGCCTCATTGCTTGGTCTAGC
>JACRLA010000187.1 GCA_016215145.1 Chloroflexota bacterium | reverse complement strand
TGCGTCAGTGGTGATGATCGATCCGCGCAACGGACAGGTGTTGGCGATGGTGGGCTCGATTGATTATTGGAACGCGGCGATCAACGGAAAATTTAATGTCGCCGCCGACGGCAAGCGGCAGCCGGGTTCGTCCTTCAAACCGTTCACCTACCTCACCGCCTTCTCGCAAGGTTACACGCCGTCAACGATGGTGCTCGACGTGAGAACGTCATACCCGCAGCAAGGCGGCGTCCCTTACGTCCCCGAAAATTATGATCGCCAATTTCACGGACCGGTCAGTTTAAGAATCGCCCTCGCCCGCTCGTACAACATCCCCGCCGTGGAGATGATGAATCGAGTCGGGGTGGACAATGTGATTCGCACTGCACATCGCATGGGCATCAATACTTTGGATCGCGAGTCATCCTATTACGGACTCGCGCTCACACTCGGTGGCGGCGAAGTGTCGTTGCTCGACATGGCATATGCATATGCAGTGATGGCGAACAAAGGTCAAATGGTTGGGCATCCGGTGACGGCTAACGCAAGGAGAAGCGGCTACCGCGCGCTCGACCCGATTGTGATCTTGCGCGTGGAAGATGCCAAGGGCAACGTATTAAATTCTTGCGGCGAAGACGGCATCACCGCGTGTCAGTTTGATCGTCTACAAACGCAACAAGTGTTGAGCGAGCAGCTCGCTTACTTGATCACCAACGTTCTCTCCGACGAGCAAGCGCGCATCGGCGCATTCGGTCATCCCAATCCGTTAGAGATTGATAGACCGGCGGCGGCGAAGACCGGGACGACAAATGATTTTCTCGACAACTGGACGATGGGTTACACGCCGCAATTGGTGGTGGGCGTGTGGGTCGGCAACACCGACTCGAAGCCGATGAAAAATGTTTCGGGTCTCACCGGTGCTGCGCCGATCTGGAATGCGTTGATGAAGTATGCGATGAAAAATTTACCGATTGAAAATTGGAAAGAGCCGCCGGGTATTGCGAAGATGCGCGTGTGTTATCCATCCGGTTTGCTACCGAGTCGTATATGCCAAAGTTCGGTGAACGAAGTTTTCATCTCCGGCACCGAGCCGCACTCGACAGATAACGTGTGGCAAGAGTTCGAGATCAACCGTGAGACCGGAAAACTGGCGACGGTCTTCACGTCACAAAATTTAGTTGAGAAAAAAGTTTTTCAAATTCTGCCGCCCGAAGCGAGCGATTGGATTCGGGAGACGGGTTTGCCGCAGCCGCCTAACGAATACGACACGATTCAAAATCCAAACGAGAAACCCGACGTGGCGATCCTCTCGCCCTCGCCGTTTGGATATGTGCGCGGCGAGATCATCATCAAAGGCACGGTGAAGCCGGAGAATTTTCAACTTTTTAAATTGCAATTTGGGCAGGGGTTGAATCCAACGAAGTGGACTCAGATCGGCGAGGAACGCAAAGAGAAAATTGAAAATGATGAACTGGGCAAATGGAACACGGCGGGCTTGAACGGACTGTATACGATTCAACTCGTCGCGGTCAAACTCGATCAAACTTTTGCCGTCTCTACCGTGCAAGTGACGGTGGACAACACGCCGCCCACCGTTAAACTTCTCGCGCCAACCGATAACCAAGAATTTGATCTCAAGGACGAATCGATCATCATTCAACCGGATGCAAAAGATAATTTGTCATTGTCGTTTGTAGAGATTTACGTAGACGACAAAAAAGTTGCGACGAACACCGTCGCGCCGTTCACCACTCGCTGGAAGATGACGGCGGGCAAGCATGTGATCTATGTGAAAGCGGTGGATGCGGCGGGTAATGAGGCGGAGGGGAAGAAGGTGAGTGTGATGGTGAAGTAGAGGTTGGATGTAGGAGATTAGAGATTGGAGATTAGCATGAGCAAGAATGCTATTGAGTTGGCAACTGACATTCTGGTCTTCACCAGTGCCTTTTTTGAATTTGATCACATTGTCAACGTTTGGTTTTCTTCAGCGCCTCTACTAACTCGTTCACGCGAATGGGTTTGACAATATAATCGTCCATGCCGGCGGCGAGGCAAATCTCGCGGTCACCTTGCATGGCGTTGGCGGTCAACCCAATGATGCGCGGGCGCGCCTCAGGCCATTTGGCGACAATTTGCTGCGTAGCTTCGAGACCATCCATATCGGGCATTTGTACATCCATCAAAACCACGTCATATTTTTGGCGCGCCAGAGATTCAATCGCTTCGAGCCCATTGGCAGCGACGTCGGCTCGATAACCCATCTGCTTCAATATTCTTAAAGCCAGCTTCTGGTTTACCACATTATCCTCCGCCAGCAGAATCCTCAATGGATACTGCGTAGCAAACTCAGTATCCAGTTTGGTACGTTCGGGCGCCGGCTTCTGCTCGCGTTTTTTAATTTCAGTAAGGAGGCTGGCTAACGTGTCGAATAATTGGGATTGCTTGACGGGCTTGGTGAGGTAAGCCGCAAAGAGGTTTTCACCATCGCCGGCTTCGCGCCGACCCAGAGAACTAAACAACACCAGAGGAAGCGTGGCGGCGCGTTGGCGAATTCGCGTTGCCAGTTCGAGTCCATTCATCACTGGCATATGCATATCCAAGATGGCTAGGTCAAATGTTTCGCCGCTCTCAATCCATTGCAGGGCTTGCTCGGGCGATTCAGTATCGCGCGTCACCATGCCCCACTTGGCAGTTTGCAGATTAAGTATCTGCCGATTCGTGGCATTATCGTCAACAATAAGGATGAGCCTACCTTGCAGTTCAGGTTGTAACCCGGCGTATTCACGATAAATATCGAGGGGCAATTCTCCCGCAAGGACATTAATAGTAAACGTAAATTGAGAACCTTTGCCAACGCCCTCGCTTTTCGCCCACATCGTTCCACCCATTAATTCACTCAAACGTTTGCTAATTGCCAGACCCAGCCCGGTGCCGCCATATTTTCTTGTGGTAGACGAATCGGCTTGCGAGAAAGATCGAAAGAGTCGACTCATGCCGTCGTCGGATAAACCAATGCCAGTATCACGCACCGAGAAAGTGATCTCTACTTTGTTGTTAGCGGCGGGCTTAGAAGAAACGTTAAGAACCACTTCCCCTTTTTCGGTGAACTTAACTGCGTTACTTAATAGATTAAGGAGGATTTGCCGCAGGCGTGCCGCGTCACTTTGTATCACGCGAGGAACGTCGTCTTCGAGAATGTAAGCAGTGTCTATATGTTTTTCGGTCGCGCGCGCTGTGACAAGGTCTAAAGCGGTTTCGATACACTCACGCAAATCGAAGGGGTGCGCCTCAATATCCATGCGCCCCGCTTCGATTTTAGAAAAGTCCAGAATATCGTTGATGATCGTCAACAAGGAATCGCCGGAGTTGCGAATGGTTTCGGCGTAATCATGTTGCTCGGCATTAAGGTGTGTGTCAAGTAAAAGCCCGCTCATGCCGATGACGGCGTTCATCGGCGTGCGAAGTTCGTGACTCATCGTAGCGAGGAACGAACTTTTAGCTTCGTTGGCGGCTTCGGCAGCCGCGCGCGCTTCTTGTGCTTCTTGGAAGAGTCGCGCGTTTTGCAACGCCACACCCACACTAGCGGCAATCGTGCTGAGCAGGTGTTGGTCATTGAGAGCAAATACACCTTCGCGCTCTATGCTTTGCACGCTGATCACGCCCACCGATTCTCCACTCACAAAAATAGGCACACCGAGATAGGACAGCGCGTCCTTGCCGGGGTTCGTTACGCCAAGTTCTTGCAACTGCTTATGGATCTCTTGATTGATGATTAAAGGTTTGCCGGTTTGAATGATCTTACTGGTCACCCCTTCGCCATAAGCAATCGAATTAATTTCTTCACCATGCTGATACGGGAAGTTGATCCGGTTGCCGCTGGGATCGAGCAAAGCCACATATGCAATATCGGCTTTGAAGACAGCGCGAATTTGTTCACCGACCAGAACGATCAGGTTGTTAATATCAAGCTCACCTGCCAGTTCTTGAGAGATCGTGTTAATAGTCGCCAGCTCGGCAGCGCGTTGTTCCGATTCAGCAAAGAGGCGCGCATTTTCAATGGCAACTGCCGCTTGGTCGCCTAACAAACGAAACACGTGCAGATCGCGTTCAGAAAACTCTCGCGCTTCGGTGAAAGCAAAATTCATGACGCCCACCACGCGCGCCCCAATCTTTAACGGCAACCCTACAATAGCTCCTTGCCAAGAGGTGTTTTGAAAGAGAGGGTACTTCTGCATATCGTTGACGATTATCGACTCGCCTGATTCGGCAATGCGATAGGTGAAGCCGTTTTTGCGTGGTTGGCTGAAGGGCTTATCTTGTTTGCCGCCACTCTGCCAGCCCGATCCATAGATGAGCTTATCGCCTTCATAAAGAAACACATGGACATCGCGCGGTTTATTAAGTAAATTAAAAGTGCTTTGCACGATGCGATCTAACACCTCCGAAAGTTCTAAACTCGCCGTGAGACCTAAACTAGCGTGTAACACCGCATCCAATTCCGAAGCGCGTTGTTCCGATTCGGCAAAGAGACGCGCATTCTCAATGGCGACAGAAGCCTGACGCGACAGCCCGACAAGAAACTCCAATTCGCTCTCTTCAAACGGACGGTTGCCTGTGCGCCACACAGCCATCATGCCTTTGACAGTTTCTCCCGCCATCAACGGCGCTGCCATCAGGCGGCGTTCTTCTTCCGATGGAGTAGTGTCGACAATTTGTTTTGTGCGCGGATCGTGATTGGTATCGTTGATGAATTCTGCTTTGCCGCTTTTTGCCAAGGAGCCAATGATGCCTTCGCCAACATGGATGGCAAGGTCTTTGATCTCTTTGGCTATATTTCCAATAGCAACAATCGCCTTATAGGTTTGATTCTGTGGATCCTCAGACAAGAAGATGGCGCTGTTATCGCCCTTGAGCAAATCTTTGGCGTGGCGAGCGATCCGATCCATAACTGTAGGCAGATCTAACGTGGATGAAATGTCCCGACTCACTTCCGCCAGTGCCGCCGTCTCACGAGCATGGCGTTGTGTCTCATCAAAGAGGCGCACGTTTTCGAGAGCCACGCCCAAGCTGTTCGCCAAAGTGGTCAGCAAGTGCAGATCAGACTCTGCAAAAGCATTGTCATGATCCAAGTTTTGGAGTGAAATAACACCTTTCGCTTCGTTGCCAACAATCATCGGGACGAACATGACAGATTTTGGCAAGTCGCCGGCAATGACTGCCGGGTGTCCATATTTCGATGCCGTCTCAATATAATCTTTATTAATCACCAGGGGCCGGCGATTTTCAATCACATGCTTTCGAAAACCGATCAATGGCAATCAAAGTAGCCAATCATAACCACTTGCGCGTCAAAGATGTCGCGGATTTTGTCGCCGATCAAATCGTAAGTTGCTTGCATATCTAATCTCGAAGCCAAGCCTTCTTGCACCGAATTGATGATGGATAGCTCTGCCGTGCGTTGAGTCAGTTGTTGCTCAAGCGAAGGGTATGCAATATCTTTCGCTGCCCTTTTGGGGGATTTCGATTTTTGGGTAGGGGATTTTCGAGATACGTTCTTTTTAGTAGCCATCTTTTTTGTTGCCCGCATTTTGGGGGCTGGTTCTTTTGGTCATTGCTGTTAACCACCTCAACCTTATTGTGCAGGAAACCAAGATTAGGGTGTATGCTATTTTAGCGTATAAAGGTCAATATTCGCTCATCCATTTGGTGTAAATTTATATGAACGACAAAAAGGTGGCGACGAACACCGTCGCGCCGTTCACCACACGCTGGAAGATGACGGCGGGCAAGCACACGATTTATGTGAAGGCGGTGGATGCGGCGGGGAATGAGGTGGAGGGGAAGAGGGTGGGTGTAGTTGTGAAATGATTAAAGATTAAGGATTGATGACTTCCGATTGTTATAATCTTTCGACGACTGTGGACACGTTTACTCTTACTCCCGAACAAGAAATCGAATTCAGGCGCATCATTCAAATGTTGCTTGATAAAAAACTTGACCCCATTGAAACGGCGCGAGAGTTTGGGGTAGATATTGAACAATTAATTTTGCTCAGAAAACGCAAGCCTATTGAGCGTTTGCGGTTAATGCAATCTATGGCGCAATTCATCCTCAAAGGACGCGCTTCGATCCAAAAACAAAAGGAAAGAAGGAAACATGAACGAGACGCTCAACTACGAAAGCCTATTGCGCCTGTTAACTGAGAACAAAGTCAAAATGATCGTCATCGGGGCAGTCGCCATGAATTTGCGCGCGACTGATAACGTCACATATGATCTTGATATTTGCTTTGAACGTTCAACAGAAAACATTGAGCGGTTATGCCGCGCCCTTGCGCCTCATTGCCCAGTGATACGTGCTGCATTTATAGACATGATGGATTTTCTCAAAACGAATCCCGTAGGCGAAAAGTTTTCTACAGACTTTGGTGATATTGATCTTTTAGGTGAAGTCCCAGGATTGGGAGATTATCAAGCAACCTTGCAGTTCGCTTCGATTGTTCAACTCGAAGATTTCTCGGTTCAAGCGTTGACCCTAGACGGACTCATCAAAGCCAAAGAAGCCGCCAACCGCCCCAAAGATCAACTACACCTCATTACTCTCCGCGCACTAAAGAAGATGGAAGACGAAGAATAATCTTTAATCATTGATCTTCATCCGCATGAAATACCTCACCTTCCTCACCCCCGACTCTCCGCGCGAACCGAAACTTGGGGCGATGCTTGATAACAACGTGATCGATCTGCACGCGGCGCAAAGTTGGGCGCAGGGGGCGCGGTCTCTGCCACCCGAACCCCTGCCGCCATCTCTCTTTGAACTGATTCACGCCGGACAGCCTGTGTGGTTGTATGCAAAGAATTT
>JACRLA010000001.1 GCA_016215145.1 Chloroflexota bacterium | reverse complement strand
CAGGTTGGGCGTTGATCAACCCCGCCAGCCCTTCGCGGAAGAGGTCGTGATCATCGGTGAGGAGGATGCGAGAGCGAGACATTGATTACTCTAGCTGGATGATTGCATAGAACTGGTCGAGATCGATCCACGCCAATTCAAACTCGCGGATGGAAATGATTTTGGGGGCATCTTGGAAGGCAGGATCATTGAGATGAATCGAATCGCCCTCAATACCAACGACAACGACAGCGTGCGCTGTGGTTTCGTGCCAATAAGAAAGTTGCGCTGTGTCTACTAACGTGATGGGCGGCAAACCCCGCTCCAAACAGGTGTGGAGTGTGTCGAGTTCACCATGATCAATTATCACTTTGACGCCAAGCGATTCGAGTGAACGCAGATTCCGAAAAGGCGCACCGACCTTGTGGCGAATTTTAAGTTGAGCAACCAGTTTGTTGTAGTCAACTGGCAAGTTGAGGTATTCAAGCACCATTGCAGAACAAGCGGCAAGGCACTCACCCGGTTCATGCTGGGGATAGTGAAGAACTGGCAGCAAAGGCATCGGCTTGATTTTGTAGAGAGAGAATCTGATCAGGGGCGAGAGGAATAACGTTGGCGGTGACAGCGTCAACATCTACTGAACCGATGATTGGCATGAGTTCGTCACTGCCACCCGGTAAATGGAGTTGAACTGGCACTCTCCACATAGGGTGTTGTCCGGCGATCAAGACCGGATCGCCGGCGCGGATCGCCATTGAAACTTCCGTCGCCAGATAACCTGCCGCTTTGCGGCGGGCTTGCACAGGTGAGACAGCGATCTCTTGGGCAAAGTGAGCCTCAACTCGAAGTGATCCATTTTCAGGAAATCGTTCTGGGGATTTTATCAAAATTTGAAACATGACGACCTCCGCACAATCACAAATGGGCGCTTTGTTTTGATTGAAAGATTATAGCACTCACTCCACCCTCCCGAAGGTTTTAGAATCTTCGGGGGAGTATTCACCGCTCAATGGAAACATCGCCATCACTTTTGTGCCAACGCCTTTCGCCGACTCCACCTTCAACGTGCCGCCGCTTCGTTCAGCGCGGGCGCGCATGATGGTCAAACCCAAATGAGCATCGCTCACAAGTGCTTGCGGATCGAAGCCGCAGCCATCATCTTCAATAACAAATCGCGCGTGGTCATTGACACGCTCGACCCGAATCACAACATACTGGGCTTGGGCGTGCCGCCGGATGTTGGTTAACGACTCGCGGATAATGTGCATTGCCTGAGTTTGCATCAACGGCGGCAGGGCAAAGGCGGATGGGTCGGTAACGATCACGTCAACTTTGAGTGATGTCGCCTCACGAAAATCGGAGAGATACGTTGTTAGTTTTTGAGCGAAGTCATCCACCGACGGCAAAGGTTCGCGCAAGCCAACGAGAGCCGTTCGCACTTGCTGATAGGCAACGCCAATCGCATCCTTCATGCCCTGTAGATCAGCGCCGACGTGATTGGCATCATGCGCGGCAACAGTTTCTTTCACGCGATCTGTCTTGAGGTTGAGGAAGCTTAAAGTTTGCGCCAAGTTGTCGTGCAGTTCGGCGGCGAGTCGTTCACGCTCGGCAAGGGTGGCGGCGTGTGCTGTTTGTTTCTGTTCGGCAGTGATGAGGCGGGCGTTGGCAATGGCAATCGCCGCCGAGTTTGCCAAGAGCGTGAGGGCGCGTGTTTCATCAGTGTCGAAAGGTTTGCCCGTCTCACGCACCGCGCACAACGCGCCGAGCGATTCGCTGCCTGCACTCAACGGCGCGGCGACACATTGCCCGGGTATATGCGCCAACAGAAAACCACACTGTGAACAAGCGGCTTGCATGATCACCGTCTCGCCGTCTCTCACCACACGCCGCGCCAGATCACGCTGCGCGGATTGTCGCAGCCCTGCCGGAGATTTACCGTTGCCGCTTTGAGCAACCAAAGTTAACTCGGCGCGGTTCTCGTCGAGCAAACACAGTGAGGCGGCTTGCGACTGTGTCAAGGCGCGAGCGCGATCCGTCACCGATTGCAGCAAATGATCGAGATCGCGTTGGGCGACAATCTCTTGGCTCAACTCAAATGCCGATGTTAGTTCGCGCGTGCGCTGTGCAACGCGCGATTCCAGTTGATCGCGCGCGGCGGCGATCTCGGTACGCATCCTTTCAAAAGCCTGACCCAGTTCGCCCAATTCATCTTTGTTCATGGCGGGAACAGGATCGATGAGTTGCCCGTTGGCGATTCGTTGCGCGGCTAAGTTCAGAGTCATCAACGGGTAGACAATCCGCCGCCGCGTGACGAGATAGCCCAAGACGAGCAGCGCGATGGCAGAGACGAGAAAAATAAATTGAGTTAGCTGTAAACGGGCGATCTTCGCCTGCGCCCTCACCTCAAACGCGCTGACAATAGAATCAAGTTGAGCCAAGATGCGCGGCGACTCATTTTGCAGTGCCAGCGCATCTCCCAATTGAAGGTGCGCCCGAAAAGCTCCCCATGCAGTGACGGCATCACCGAGTTGGGCGCGGAGTTCGGCGTCCGGGGGGGCTGGCAGCCTCACCGGGTGATCGTTTGAATCGAAGGTGAGTCCGCCATCACGCAAAGCGTAAAGCGTTTGATCAAAAAGTTCGACGGCGCGGGTGAGTTCGTTGCTGGCAGGTTGAGCGAGGGCGAGCCACGTCATCTTCTGCGTCAACATACGCTGCCGTCCGGCAAGGTTGATCACGCTGGCGTCGTCGCGTTGTGTTTGGATGGCGAGGAAGGTCACGACAACGGAGCTGACGACCAGAAGAAGAAAGCCGAGAAAGATGAAACTAAGCTGGGCGCGAAGCGAGCGGAACATTTTGAAACATTCTAATGTATCTCCTCCTATTTGCTCAATTACAAATGTCGTCGCCTCCGATGATGATTGTTACTTTGCTTGCCGCTTTGGAAGAATTGTTTCGCGGGACATTCTTCCCGTCCCTAACGGGACAATGCCCGATGACGACGGGACAACTCTCCCCGTAGACTGATACCATCAAACTTTAGAAAGGTTTTGAGCGCGGTTATCGCACTGACGCGCAAAGGAGAACAACATGAAGACACTCAAATGGATCGGCATCGTCGTCGGCGGACTCATCGCCCTGATCGTGATCGTTGTGCTGGGCATGATGTGGAGCACCGACAATCGCTTCAGCAAAAAATATGACATCAAGGCGGAGTCTGTGGTCATCCCCACCGACAAAGCGAGTCTGGCTATTGGCAAACACTGGGCAGAAATCCATTGTCAGGAATGTCACAGCAACGATCTGGGCGGCGGTGCGTTCTTTGGAGATGCGTCACTGGGTTATGTGGATGCGCCAAACCTCACAGCAGGCAAGGGCGGCATCGCCGCAACGAACACCGACGCCGATTGGGTGCGCGCCATCCGGCACGGGATCAAGCACGATGGCACCTCGGTCTTCATCATGCCGTCCAGCGATTATTACTATCTCAGCGATACAGACTTGGGTAGTCTCATTGCTTACATGAAATCTGTTCCGTCAGTAGATCGCGTAACTCGCCCGCAGGCATTATCGCCATTAGCGAAAATCCTGTACGCCCTCGGCGCGTTTGGCAACTTGCTCTACGCCGAGACCATTCAGCACGACGCGCGTCCGCCTGCGCCGGCAGTTGGGGTGACGGTGGACTATGGCAAGTATCTGACTAACGCTAATGGTTGCCCTGGGTGCCATGGAGTCAAGCTCAACGGCGCTCAACCCGTCGAACCGGGTGCCCCCTTTGCACACAACCTCACACCCGGCGGCGAACTCGCAGGCTGATAAGAATCTGATTTCTTCAAAGCGATGCGTCAAGGTGTCACGCCTACGGGTCGTCAACTCACCAAATTTATGCCGTGGAAGGGGTTGGGCAAGATGACGGACGATGAGTTGAAAGCCGTGTGGATGTATTTGAAATCTCAACCAAAGTTGGAGACGGCAACCAAGTAGTAGCGCAGACCTCACAGGTCTTGGAGACCTGTGAGGTCTGCCGAAAAAAGGAGAACTCTCATGAAAACCTTCACTTCCCTCAACGGCGCTCTGGCGCTCACTGCGTTGGCTTGGCTCAGCCAACTGTGGCGGACGCTCATTGACGCGACGCAAGGATTTTATTCTAAGGCAACCGAAGGTAGTTTGCTGTTGGCGTTCACTCTGAGCTACACAGCAATTCTGGCGGGCTGGGTCTATGCCATGCACACCGCCTCGCGCGGCAGCCGCGGCGGACTCGTTGCCGCATTTGTTTTCAACGCGCTCGTGTGGCTTGCTATTCCGGTCGGCACCGTTTTCTTTTATTGTCCCGGCGGCGTGTGTGCCAGCTTCACGCTCAACATCGCCAATGCGCTGAATCTGATTCTCGGTTTGCTGGCGGGCATATCGCTGGCGATGGTGTTGTGGCGGAAGAACGCTGGTGAGTAATGACGACTTCAGTCGTCTGCGTGGGCTAGCGACTGAAGTCGCTACTACCCCCAAAGGAGATACACAATGTCCAACCAAACCACTCAATTCCGCAGTGAGATCAAACTTCTGCTGCAAGCCGCGCTGCTGATCTTCATCTTCACCGTCGGCATCGGCATCCTCAACGGGCTCGACATAATGGATTTT
>JACRLA010000186.1 GCA_016215145.1 Chloroflexota bacterium | reverse complement strand
AATCTGCGGAATGAAATCTGCTGAATCAATGGAGAGCGGTTTGGCTTTTGGATCGCGTCCCAAAACTTCAATGCCGCCGGTGTCTACAACATCAAAAGTGATTCCGTTCCACAAGGCTTCGGCGATCTGGCGATCACGAGTCGTGCCGGGGCGATCATCTACTACGGCGAGTCGCTCGCCGATGAGACGATTAAATAATGTGGACTTGCCAACGTTGGGTCTGCCCACGAGAGCTACAAGAGGTTTGGTCATGGTTTAAGGGTTGGGGTGAGAGTCGGCGTCACTTCAATGGTAGGCGCCAGAGTCGGGAACGGGATAAAAGTCGGAATCGGCACGCGCGTTGGAGTCCGCCGAATGGCAGGTGTCGGTGTCCCCGGCGCAGTGATGATCACTTCAATCGTGCCGGGTAAGATCGTTTGAGCGAGCACTTTTTGCGGCAGGGCGATCACTTCCGGTTTCACTTGATGAATTCCAAATGTGAGATTGGATAGATTAAGAGTCACACGCACATCGCCGGGGTTAAGGGTGTCGAGGGTGGGCAGGGGTCCGGAGAGAATCACATCCACTGTTGAGGGTGAGGCGATGGCGTTGAAGTTCGGAGTCAAGCCGCGAATTTCGAGATCGCGTTGAATGGTGAGGCTGCTTTCGATGGCGGCGATATTGACTTGCACTAACACGGTTTGCGATCCGATGACCGAGACTCCGGCGGGGAGTTTGAGTCCGAGTCGAGTCTCGATGTCGTCGCTGGCTTTGCTGATGTTAAGTTTTTCGGTTTCGACAACGCCGGGCAGCGCGGCGACGAGTGATGGATCGGATGAGAACAATGTGACGACGGATGGCGCGACGACGATGTTGGTGATGCGATGTCCGGTGGCAATCTGTCCTTCGATGAGGGCTTTGACGGCGACATCGCGGTAGCCGCCGAGTTGTTCAACGGCGACGATGACGGGCGCGGTTGTCGGCTCCACTTTGACGCCCGACACAAATTGCCCGGAGGTGTTAACCGGGATCAACGTGATGTTGTCGTTGATGGGTTGTTTGACTCCGTTGAGGTTGATGGGCGCTAACAGTTCACTCACGGTGTCGGCGACAGAAGCGGGACCGGAAACGGCGGCGCTGCGCAGAGTCAATTGAGGCAGTTTTGCTTGATAGCCTACCGCCGGTTCGCCGCGCATTTGAACTTTAATCGGGATGTTGCGCGTGACGATTTTTTCTAAAGTTAGCCGCGTCTGCGATGGCGCAACGGAGATGATGCGCGCTTCTCGATAATCAATTGTAGATTGCAACGGGATGCTGAAAGAGCCGGTGGCGGCTTGGGAGAGATCGGCGGTGATGTGAATCTGATCGGCAATGAGATTTGCCCAGACCGAAGCCGGGGCGCGGACTCGGACCTCCACCGCCGGTGGTTTATCGCCGACGATGATCATGCCCTCGGGCAGATTCTGCAAGGCAACCGGAATTAATTGCGGGAACGCTTTTTCTTGAAATGGATCGGCTTCGTTAAGCGCGACGATCCAGATCGTGATAGCGATTGCGATGGAGAGGAAAAGCGTTGTGACGTTGCGAATGAACCAGCGAAACATTAGATGACATCGTGTGACTTCTTTGGGGATTCTTTTTTGTTGGCGTTATTAAACCAGCCAAAGAGTCTATTGTCGCGGGGGCGATGGAAGGCAGTTAAGATATTTTGCAATCGAGCCGCGTCGAGTTGTCGAATCATTTTACCATTATGCGCGACGGAGATCGTGCCAGTTTGTTCGGAGACCACGACGGCAACCGCGTCCGAGGCTTCGCTGATGCCGAGCGCGGCGCGATGGCGCAACCCAAATTGTTGCTGCGAGAGCGTGGCATCAATGGAAAGGGGAAGCACACAAGCGGCGCTGGCGATGCGATTTTGGCGAAGGATGACGGCGCCATCGTGTAGCGGCGTATCCTTGATAAAAATTTGCACCAACAGTTCAGCGCTGACCAGCGAATCCATTTTCACGCCCGTGTCCACATAGTCTTGCAAACCGGCTTCGCGCTCAATGATGATCAGCGCCCCATAATGTTGTTCAGAAAGCTGTTGGCAGGCGAGGGCAATGGATTCGATCTCCGGCGATGTCGCTGACGATTCGACCCCGCCAATGGTGAGGAAATTGCTGAATCGCCCTAGACGTTCTAACGCGCGACGAATCTCCGGTTGAAAGACGATGGGGATAGCGAGGAGCAAGGCGGGCAGTGTGCTTCGCAACAACCAACTGAAAGCGCGCAGACGGAAGAACGCGCTGAGCAGCGCGACGATGACGGTGATGATGATCACGCCGCGCATCAACACCACGGCTTGTGTGCCACGCATGATGACGAATAATGTAAAGAAGACAACCGTCACGAGAAGGATGTCTACAACGCTGAGCCAGTCAAGGCGTTGAAAAATAAAAGAGGCTTCGGTGAGGAATTCGGTCAACGGCAAAACGTCGGCTTTGCGTCCGGTCTCTTGGTAGAGGCGGGCGAGGCGCGAATGAATCCCGATATCCTCGGGATGATCGCGCAGCACTTGTTCAAGGAAGGAGATCGCGGTTTTGGCGTCGCCTTTGCTTAACACCATTTTCAAAAAGTCGTCGGCTTCGCCGAGTGCTTGCCGCGCTTGGTTGTTGCGGAAGTACAAGTCCACTAGCATGGCGCGCCCTTGAGCATTAACCGGGTCGGTAGCTTTCACTTGAGCGTAAGTGACCATCGCCTGCCGCCAATCGAGTCGCTGCATATCAATATCACCCATGCGAAGCAGAATCTTCAACGCCAATGAACGATCCCCGGCGCTGGGACGTTGAGCGAGCGTGAGCGCGTCGGCGTACGTGCGGCGAGCCATTTCGAGATCGGCTAGATCGTAATAGGCTTCCGCCATTTCAATGTACTGATGAATCGCTTCAACCGTTTTACCCTGCGCCTTAAGCATCTCGATCAACTTGGCGCGGGCATTGACATCCTGCGGCGCCAGATGGGCGATCTCTTCGTAAATTTTTGCGGTGCGGCTGCCATCGCCGCGCACATGATAAAGATTGGCGACAGCCGTATATTTGGCAACGGCGGCTTCAATTCGATTCTCTTTAGCGAGTATCTCGGCGACTTTGAGATGTGCCGGTATGTAGAGCGGCGATGATTCAATTGCCCGATGCGCTTCATCCATCGCCGAAACCAGCCAGTTGTTCGCCAGATATTTATTAATCAACGACATGCTTTCCATAATCCGATCCGCGCCGGGGATGAGAAGCAAATCGGCAAGCGGCGCGAGCGCGCTGCCCTGTTGAATGTTAACCTGTTCACGCGAGACCTTCACCCGCTCTTCCCAATCGGGACCGGAAAGGAAGGCGATGAGATTCTCGCCGAGACTGATCAGATCATCTTCGCTTGGATTCTCACGCTCCATACTGGCGTAAAAGTTTTCGTAGAGACTGCTCAAGGCATCGGCTTGTATGGCGGGGACGGTTGTCAGGTCAACCGCTCGCAATGAATTGATCAGTTGAATCACTGCTTCCTTCATTTTGTCGGTGCGGGCATAGCACACGCCCAGACCATAATGCGCGCCAGAGGCATATTCGGGATTTTTGGTGGCAGAGGTGAAATGCTTTATCGCTTCTTTGTAATTCTCTTGATCGAGATAATTGCTGGCAAGGGTGTAATACAACGAGGCGTTATCCAACCCGGCGCGCAAGGCTTTCTCGAAAAACGAATTGGCGACTTCACTATCTCCTTGCGTTTGCGCTTCGATAGCTTGACTTAAACTGCTGACAATTTGCGAGCGGTTGGAGCTTTTCGAATCTTTCTTCGGCTCGGATTTAATGCCGCGCATGAAGCCCGTGCCTTGCGGCGATTTCGGCGGTTCGGGTTCGGCCGAGGAGATATCGCCAATATCAAAAAGTGATTCGGCCAGCATTGCCAATGCCAGTTGGCGGCATGTTTCCAGCGGATTGAATTTCTTCTCGGTCTCGCTGGCTTCTTTTAATGTGAGCTTCTTATCTTGATTGGGCGGCGCGGCAAAGGCATTGAGGCGGCGTAGCATACCGGTAGAGGTGGGTCCTTTGGTCGTGCGTCGCGGTTCGGGCAACAACTCGCCGCGTTGGATCATGTTCAACGCTTTATTCGCCTCGGCGCTTTGCGGATCGGTTTGCAATGCGCGCTGCGCCGTTTGCATCGCTTTCGGAATATCGCCCTGTGATTGAAAGATGCGCGCGACTTCGATGTATTCGGCAATCGATTCGGCAGTCTTGCCGATTCGCTCGTAAGCCAACGCCAGACGTGAATGAGCATTGATGTTGTTGGGGGCAAGCGTTGCTGAACGCCCCCAATTCTCAATGGCTTTCTCAATCTCCCGACGATTTACGTAGAGCTCACCGACGGCGTAATACGCTTGTGCCGCCGGAGCAATTTGACCAAAGTCTTCCATCAACTCGGCGCACTTTTCAATCGGCACCGGATCCCCGGGGCTGACTCGCGCCGCGCGTTGATAAACGATCAATGCTTCTTTTTGTTTGTTGAGAGCGAGCAGGGCTTGACCTAGATTGGATAAAACAGTTGGATCATCCGGAAATTCTTCAAGCGCCACGCGATACGACGCAATGGCTTTCTCCCACTGCTGATCCCACGCCGCAGAGATGCCATCGTTAAGAGATTTTTCGTAAACGTCGCGTTTGCCAGCCATAGATCAATGACCAATGAGACAATGAAGAATGAACAATGAGGAATGAGACACTACACAATGCGTCACGTAACACTCGTCACGCATCACTTTTTGCTCTTCGTTTTCTTGGTGGTCTTTTTCTTTTCACCCAACAACTCTGCCAAGATCGCTTTCTGCGCGTGCAAACGATTCTCGGCTTGCGGGAAGAGGACGCTGTTAGGACCATCCGCCATAGTGTCGGTGATCTCTTCGCCGCGATGCGCCGGTAAGCAGTGCATCACCAACACATCCGGTTTGGCTTTTCTCACCAGCGCTGTATTCACCTGATACGCCGGGAACACTGCCGCGCGTTTTGCCTTTTCCGATTCTTGCCCCATGCTCGTCCACACATCCGTATAAATCACGTCGGTGTCGCGCACGGCTTCAAAGGGATCGGTAGTTTCAAAAATTTGGCTGCCACTCTTCGCCGCGAACTCGCGCGCTTTCACCACGACGAGGGGCGGCAATTGGTAATCGAGCGGGGTGGCGATCTTGAAATGGATTCCCAACTTGGTGCAAATGTGGATCAACGATGTTGCCACGTTGTTGCCGTCACCCACGTAGGAGACGGTCAACCCTTGGAGTCGCGGCCTCCGCTCCAGAATCGTCAGAATATCCCCTAACGCTTGACAGGGATGGTTGTGATCAGAGAGTCCATTGATCACCGGCACCGCGGCATATTGAGCGAGCGCCAAAATATGTTCGTGATCAAACACCCGCGCCATGATCCCATCGGCATAACCCGACAACACCCGCGCCACGTCTGCCACCGATTCGCGTTTGCCCAATCCTATTTCATCGGGAGAGATGTACAGAGCATGTCCGCCCAAATGCTTCATAGCGATCTCAAACGAAACGCGCGTACGCAACGATGGCTTTTGAAAGATCATCGCCAAATTCTTGCCCGCCAAAATTGGCTTGTTGCCGCCTTTGGCGCGTTCCCTTTTTAATTTCAGCGCAAGGTCAAGCAAATTTTCGATTTCGGTTGAGGTCAGTTCGGCAATGGTGAGGAAGTGTTGCACCTTTTAATTCTCCGTAACGATGAGGTGAAGTGGAGTATACAATGACACATAGACAATGACAAATCAGGCGTAACAACTTTTATTTTTGCATCACGCCAAGCTTGATTCGATCCTCTCGATCATTAATCTTGGCTCGCTCCCCCGTCACCCCATCCGCCATACCAACATAGATCGCATACTCCCCGCGCGGCGCATCAGGTGGCAGTGTGATCGCACGTTCATCAATCACATACTCGCCCTCGACCCAACCCGTTGTCGGACGATCCCAATTCTGTGGCACGCCGTCGCTCTGCGCCCACACACGATCCGCGCCGCCGACGTGCACGAACACAGAATAATTCTTTTCCGGAGTCTTCAACGCTCGCCACACCAAAATAATTTTTTGATCGCGGATCGAGTAGCCGACCAGTTCGGCAAATGAATCGAATCGCGCGCCTATTTTTTGATCAACTCTTGGCGCGATAAAAGATCGTTGCGGAGCGGCGACTCGAATCCCACCCAGCGCGGCGGAAGCGGATTCGCCCTTCAACGTGATGCCCCAGCGATAGCCGCCATCCGTTAACGTAGCGGGCAAACGAATTAAATGCTGCCCTCGCCACACATCCCCATTCTTCCAT
Organism: Chloroflexota bacterium; assembly: GCA_016215145.1. GTDB lineage: Bacteria > Chloroflexota > Anaerolineae > Anaerolineales > VGOW01 > VGOW01. The sequence goes on along the minus strand of JACRLA010000186.1, from coordinate 2,278 downwards.
TGTGATGTTGGAAAGTTTTCATATACAGGATCGATCTCTTTCACAAACACGCGCTTCGCGCTCTCATCGCTCAACCCAATCTCTAATCTCCAATCTCTACTCGTTTCCTTCTCCGCTTTCCAAAACAACGTCACCAACACCGTATCGCCCGCCTTTGCTTCTGCCCGATCTACATTCCAGCCCAACAACGTCAGCGACTCATTTAATTTCGTGTTCGACACATTCTGCATCTTCAGCGATTCGATGCTCGCCGGTTTTGCGGGACGGGTAAGGGTGATCGTCCCCAGATCGAATCGCGGCGCGAGAGCGTTGCCTTGCGGATCGATCATGCTGTCTGGTGTGTGCGAAGGATCGTCCACGTCAAACACTTTGCCCCAAACCCGGTACGTGCCGGGCGGGGTGGCAGACAAGATTGTGACTCGCCGCGCCCATAACGCATAATAATTCGGTGACCATTGATTCGCCGAGAAGGGCGGGCGCAGCCAACGCGGGAAGGTTACATTCGCCTCACTGACTAACAACCCTCTTTCATCTTCTACCGAGATCGTTGGAACGTAAGCGCGATCCACTTTCTCTTTCACGCCCGCATAAAGACTCACGTCGAACCAATCGCCGGATGCCACTGTTGAATTTAGATCGTAACCATACAACTCCACGCCGCCCGCGAAGGAAGCGCGCAACGGTTTGGTGTTCGCAACTTTCTCGCCGTCGAATGATGAAGCGCGGAGGCGATTTAAAACAAGAACTTTGAGAGTGAGTAGCCCCAATCCCAAAACAATTAACGCCGCCCAACCTTTCGTAGAGACGTTGCGCTGCAACGTCTCTTTGGATGACACCTGACAGGTCTTGCCTAATTTAACATCTGCCGGGTTGTAAACAGACCTGTCAGGTGTGGCTGTGCCTTTGCGCGCGACTAAAATCACAACACATGCGATCACTGCCATCATTGATATGACATCCGCCATCGCCCTCAACGGCGTTTCGCCGAACCGCACGCGCAAAGTGTGTGCGCCTGATGGCATATCGAATCGAATCACGCCCGATTCGGGATCGGGTTGTATTTCGATTTGTTTTCCATCCATTTCGACATCCCATCCCGGATAATAAAACTGTTTGTAGAGCGCCTGCGTGTTTTGTGAGACGGTGACAACATAGTCAGCGTTTAGAGGATTCGTAGAGCGCGATTCGATTTTGGCGTTGGCGATCACCAGACGTTCCGGCAATTTACCGTTAACTAATGTGCTGAAGAGTTCATTATCTTGCGGAAACGTCTTGACCCACATCGGCAGATATTCGGAATAGCTGTGCGCGCCTTCCATAAATGTTTCGGCGCGGAACTGGCGGATCGTTTCAGGTGTGGTTGGCGGCGTCACCCCGCAATTCGCTACGGGGTGCTTCGCAAGACACTCGGTGTTTATCGAATAATGATCCCGCCATCACCGCCGCGCCCAACGCCGCCGGGGTTAACATGCGCCATGGAAATTGAAAGAAGGGCATGAGCGGAGTCACATCCCAAATGGGCTGGCTTATTTGTAATGTGAGGAAACAATAGAGGAGCGTGGTGAGTATTAAAAAGGAAATGGGGGAAATAAAGGAAAGAGGGGAAAGGGTGTGACGTTGAGTTCGGATTGTTGTGATGATGAAAGTGATCGCGCCGAGTGAGGCGAGAATTACTGTGATGAGTCCGAGTCCGCGTGAGGGCGAGGGGTTGAAGAGGAGTAGATCGGATGTCCACTGCCAATAGAGTTCGCTCGGTGCGACGAAGTTGTTGGCGTATTGCAGAACGGTTGAGTCGAGCAAACGATCTGTTCGCACGTAACTGCGCTCGATGAGGACGGGCAGCCAAAAATATGCGGTGAGGGCAAGACCCAAAGTGACGGCGGCGATTCCAAATTTTGCTTGTCCAAGGAAGTCCGCGAAGGCGGACTTTGTGTTTTTCGCAGGTGCACGCTTCGCGTCAACTGCTACCGTTAAAACCCATCCACCGATCATCGGCGTTGACATGAGCGCGAGCAAGTTGTGACTCGGGATCAAGGCGGCGTAACAGATCGCGCCGAAGATCGCCCAACGCCACGAAGATCGAATCATCGCCCGTCGTATCGCCCATAATGTCAGTGGTATCCACATCCAACCACTTACTTCGGCAAGCGCTCCGCGAAACATAATGTTGTAGGCTAGATACGGCGCAGACATATAGGCGATGGCGGAGACAAAAGCGGCGCGCTCCTCAAAGAGATCGCGCGTGAATAAAAACATTCCGAGACCGGCAAGGTAAAGG
>JACRLA010000185.1 GCA_016215145.1 Chloroflexota bacterium | reverse complement strand
TGGGGAGTGCCGCGCGTGCAGTTCGTCAAAAAATTTCCCAAGACGTTCAACACCGAGTATTGGCCCTTGATCATTGACGGCGCGTTGAAGAAAGCGAATCTCACTCGTGATGATGTCAGTCATTATTACTTCACACAACTTAATTTGCGAACGATTGAAGCGATGATGGAGTTGTTGAAGCAACCGATTAGTAAAACACATTGGGTGATGGACAAATGGGGTTACACCGGCTCGGCGTGCGTGATCATGGCGTTGGATGACGAGATCGCGCAGGGACGTGGGCCCAAACGTGGTGACGTGATTCTATTTTGCGCGAGCGGGGGCGGGATTACGATGGCGGCGTCGGTGTGGCGGTGGACGATGTAGAAAAACGGAAATAAGGGAAACAAAGGGGAATAAGGGAAATGCTGTTTTGATCTTGCGTGATATTGTTCGAGACCAAACTGTCATTGCGAGCGTTCTTTGCGAAGCAATCTCAGACTCTTGTTGACGCGAGATTGCTTCGTCGCAAAAAGCGCTCCTCGCAATGACGAAATGAGAGTGGATATGTATATCGGCGATTATCTCGGACGACGAAATTTATATTCTCCTGAATCTCTTGCCATTGTGGATACGGGAAAGAATCCCGAATGGCGACTCACGTATCGTCAAGAAAGAATCCCGAATGGCGGCTTACGTATCGTCAACTGAACGAGCGCGCGAATCGATTCGCTAATTGGCTGCGTGAGGCGGGCGTGGGCAAAGGGGATCGTGTGGCGATTCTGGCGCGGGATGGAGTGGAACATCTCGATTGCTTCTTTGCTTGTTCAAAGTTGGGGGCGATTCATGCGGCGATTAATTGGCGATCACATTGGCGCGAGATCGAAAGCGTTTTCCAAAACGTCACGCCGAAAGTTTTGATCTTCTCCGACGACTTCAAAGAAGGCGTAGACAGTTTACGAGGATCGATCTATGACTCTCGTTACGACGTTAAACATTATTTGCATATCGAAGGGGCAGGCGTGGCGGGGAGCAAACATTTTGAAACCGAGTTGCAGGCGAGCAAAGCCGATGCGGTGACGTGCGAGACTCTTGAAGCGGAAGACATCGCCGCGCTGATCTTCACCGGCGGCACAACGGGGATGCCCAAGGCGGCGCAAGTCTCGCATCGGATGATCGCTTGGAATACGTTGAACACGGTCATTCACGACGTGACTCACAATGATGTGTATCTCAATATCTTCCCCATGTTCCATACGGGTGGGTTGTTCGTTTACACCTTGCCACAAATTATTTTTGGCGGCACGACGATCTTGATGCGGCAGTTTGAACCGGCGAAAACATTGGAGTTGATCGAGCGTGAGCGCGTGACGATCTTTGCCGGGGTGCCAACGATGTATCAGATGATGACCCAAGCTGAAAACTGGAATCAAGCTGACCTGACCTCATTAAGGTTTTGCACCAGTGGCGGCGCCCCCTTGCCTGTGCCGCTCGTCCAAAAATATACTCAAGAGAAAAAGATTCGCTTCAAGCAAGGATTCGGCATGACCGAATTTGGTCCCGGAGTTTTTGCGCTCGCTCCCGAAGACGCCATTCGCAAAGCCGGTTCGATTGGTCGCCCCAACTTTTTTGTGGATGCGCGCATTGTGGATGAGGGAAATAATTTTTTGGGCGCGGATGAAGTGGGTGAATTAATTTTGAAGGGACCTTCGTATTCAACGGGATACTTCAACAACCCGTCTGCCTCGGCGGAAGCCGTTGACGCGCGCGGTTACTTTCATACCGGCGATTTGGCGAAGTTCGACAGCGAAGGCTATTTCTATATCGTGGATCGCAAGAAGGATTTGTTCATCAGTGGCGGCGAGAACGTGTATCCGGTGGAGATCGAAAAAACGATCTATCAACATCCAGCGATTCAGATGTGCGCCGTGATCGGTTTGCCTGACGCCAAGTGGGGCGAAGTCGGTCATGCCTGTGTGGTCTTGAAACCGAATCAAAAGTTGAGCGAAGAAGAGTTGATCGCCTTTATCTCGGAGCGGCTCGCCAAATTTAAAGTGCCGAAGGGCGTGACGTTTATGGATGCGCTGCCGATCAGCGCGGCGGGGAAGATTTTGAAGAGAGAGTTGAAGGAAAAACTCAGTAAATAGTAATTGGTAATTGAGCAAGCGTTCAATTACTAATTACCAATTACTCGGTCACGAGTATATGCCAACGATCAAAGTCAACAACGTCAACCTCTATTACGAATTTCACGGCGACGAGAAGAACGAGTTGATCATTCTCAACAACGGCGTGTTTATGAATACCACGTCGTGGGTGTTTCAGTTGCCTGCGCTTACTAAACGTTATCGCGTTCTGACTTACGACATGCGCGGGCAGGGGCAAAGCGAGCATCCTGAAAGTGAGTATTCGCTTGATCTACATGCCAATGATCTGGTGGCGTTGATGGATGCGTTGAAGATTCAAAAAGCGCATCTGGTCGGCACGTCGTACGGCGGCGAATTAAATTTGGTGATGGGCGTGCGTTATCCAGAACGATGCCATACGTTGACGATCATCGCTTCGGTTTCGCACAGTGACCCGCTGATGGCGGCGATGATCGAGCGTTGGCGGTTGGCGGCGCAACTCGGGGAGGGTCCCAAATTTTTCCGCTTGATCTATTCCGACGTGTATTCCGAAAATTTTTTGGTCAATCGTCCCGATCTCATCCCGATGGCGGAACAGCGTTATGCCACTCTCGATCTCGCGGCGGCGGTGCGGCTCATCGAAAGTTTTCAGCGATTCAATATCACGGCAGAGTTGTCGAAGATCAAAACGCCGACGTGCATCGTCTCGGCAGAATTGGATTTGCTCAAGCCGCGCCGCTACGGCGAACTACTACATCGCGCAATTGCCGATTCGGAATTTCATTTGATACCCAACGCCGGTCATGTGGTGGTCTTAGAGAAGGCGAATGAGGTGAACACGATCATTCTTGGGTTTTTGGCGAAGCACCCGATGGAGAAGTAGTAATTAGTAAATGGTAATTGGCGCTCACTTACTAATTACTAATTACTATTATGATGTAACCATGATGTAACCAACCCATACTACCTTTTAGGAGGCTCGTCATGAACATCGGATTACTGCCAGCCCGCAACGCCCGCTACCGCCCGAATCATCTCGCCGTTGTTTTTAAAGATCAGCGATTGACGTTTTTGGAATTTAATAAACGAGTCAATCGTTGGGCGAATGCGTTAGTGAAGATGGGCGTGAAGAAGGGCGATAAGGTCGCCACGATTCTGCCGAACTGTTTGGAACTGCTGGAGACGTATTGGGCAGTTGCCAAAGTGGGCGCCGTCGTTGTCCCCTTGAGCAATTTACTCAGGGGCAAAGGACTCACCACTCTCCTCAACGACTCGGACACCGAACTGATCCTTACCAACAAAACTTTTGTGGAGCATCTCGATCCACTGCGCCCCGATTTGCCAAAGATGAAAGCGGATCGCTTTGTGTTGGTGGATGATCCGAATGTGAACGGGTATCAGTATTATCACTCGCTTGTTTCTTATGCGAGTGATAATGAGCCGCCTTACGTCGAGATCAACGACGACGATCCTTACAACATCATTTATAGCAGTGGCACAACGGGTCTGCCTAAAGGCATTGTGCATACGCATTACATCCGCGCCAACTACTGCATGTTGTTCTCGGCTTCGTATCGCATCCTTCCCGAGAGCGTGATCATGCACGCCGGGTCGTTAGTGTTCAACGGTGCATTCCTCACGTTGATGCCCGCCATGTTTTTGGGCGCAACTTATATTTTGATGGATCATTTTGATGCTGAACTGACGATTGAGACGATCAAAAAAGAAAAAGTGACGCACATCAAAATGGTGCCGTCGCAGATCGTGGCGATGCTTAACTCGCCCAACTTTAATTTTGAAAATCTAAAATCGTTGGAGATGCTCGGCACGGTGGGCGCACCTTTCCATAAAGAACATCGTGAGAAGTTAACTTCGATTGTGCCGAATGTGTTTTACGAACTTTATGGACTCACCGAGGGCTTCATTGTGGTTTTGGATCGCACACATTACGCTACCAAGCCGATGTCGGTGGGTGTGCCGCTTCCGTTTTATGAAATGCGAATCGTGGATGAGAATGGCAAAGACCTGCCTCCGAATGAAGTGGGCGAGATTGTTGGGCGCGGTCCGTTGATGATGCCGCATTATTACAAACGCCCCGACGTGACGGCGCAAGCGATCAAAGACGGTTGGTTGTATAGCGGCGACATGGGTTACGCCGACGAAGACGGGTTTTTATTTTTGGTGGATCGCAAGAAGGACATGATCATCAGTGGCGGCGTTAACGTCTACCCGCGTGATATTGAAGAAGTGATCGTGCAACATCCGGGCGTGCGTGAGGCAGCGGTATTCGGCATCCCCGATGAGAAGTGGGGTGAGACGCCGTTGGCGGCGGTGATCTTGCGCGAGAAGGAAACGATCAGCGCATCCGAATTAAAGAAGTGGATCAACGAACACGTTGAGGCGCGCTATCAGCAAGTGGGCGACGTGGCGATCATGGATGATTTTCCGCGCAGCACGGCGGGCAAGACTCTCAAGCGTGTGATGCGCGATGAGTATTGGAAGAATAAGCAAGAGAAAATATAAAAAATAAAATCCCAAATCCCAAGAACCAAGATCCCAAAAGACCACGTTGGTCTAGCTAACGAGGAGGTGATTGTCTCGCAATTAGATACGTTGACTTTCTTTGTGTGTAGAAAAACCTAGACTCTTATTCTCTTGGAGGAGAAAATTACAATGAACAAAAAATTCTTTTTACTGTTAAGCGTGATCAGCATTTTCGCGCTGGTGTTAAGCGCGTGCGCCACGCCGACAACCGAAGCGCCTAAGCCGACTGCCGTGCCTGTGAAGCCGACAGAGGCTCCCAAACCGACAGAAGCTCCCAAGCCCACGGCGGTGCCCACTGCGGCTGAACCGATCGTTGTCGGGTTGTTGACAGATCGATCCGGCGGCTTGGCGATCTATGGTCCGATGCTTGAGCAAGGTTTCTTGATCGGACTCGACTACGCCACGAAAGGCACGAACAAAGTTGCCGGACGCGACATCAAAGTGGTGACGAAAGACACGGCGAGCAATAACGATACCGGCGTGTCGTTGGCGCGTGAAGCGATTGAAAAAGATAAAGCCAAAGTTTTGGTCGGCGTGCCGAGCTCCACTGTTGCGCTCGCCGTCTCGGCAGTGGCGAAGGACAACAAGATCGTGTTCATTTCGCAACCGGCGGCAACCCCTGATCTGACCGGCAAAGCGTTCAACGAATACACCTTCCGCGCCGGACGCACCAGCGTGCAAGATGCGTTGACGATGGGCGCGGCGTTGACCGGACTCGGCAAGAAGTTCGTGCAGATCGCCCCGAACAATGCTTTTGGTCAAGGTTCGGCGGCGGCGTTCTACACTGTTGTGAAAGGTGCGGGCGGCACGTTTGTGGTCAACGCGGATGACAAGGGCGTTGGCACGGTGTATGCGCCACTGGAAACAACCGACTTCACCCCGTATCTGAATCAAGTTCTCGATTCGAAAGCGGATGTGGTCATCGTCACTTGGGCTGGCACCGGATTCTCGCCATTGTTCCAACAGATGAGAACGCTTGGCGTTCTTGACAAGATGGTGGTGGCGACAGGCATGGGCGATAACCAAACGATGAAAGCCGGTTACGCCGACGCGATTAACTCGGTGGGTGTGAGTGTGTATCAATTTGGGCTGTTTGACACTGAGGCGAATAAGTTCTTGGTGAGCAAACATGTTGAGAAATATAAGGGTCCGCCCGATCTGTTTGCCGAGAGTGGTTTCAATGCGGGCATCATGCTCGTCAAAGCACTCGAAGCGACCAAAGGTGATCCCACGGCAGCCGGTATGATCAAAGCTCTCGAAGGTATGAAGTTCGATGGACCGAAAGGTCAATACACTGTGCGTCCGGAAGATCACGTTTTACTCCAACCGATGGCGTTGGTGAAATTGAAGAACGTGAAAGACCCCGACTTTAAGTTCTTTGAGCTGTTGAAGTTGTTCAAGCCCGAAGAGACTGCGCCGCCGTGCGCGGTTCCGGCAGAGTTGAAGCGTTGTAA
>JACRLA010000385.1 GCA_016215145.1 Chloroflexota bacterium | reverse complement strand
GATCACTTCTTCTATGATTTCAATTTTGGAATTGATTCGTTTTTCGTCCACACAGTAGGGTTGATTCATCGTGAGCAAAGAATATCTCTTGACCTGTTTCCCCTTAATTTTTTTGGGGACAGCATTGATCATGTTAAGTGTGATGGGTCTGGGTTTTATTGCTATAGCTTCATAGCGCCGACTCTCGCCGTCAAAAATTTCTATGTCGCCAATTCCTTTGGGGTTATTGAGCGGCGCGAGTTTTCTATCTTGGTGAATCTTTGCCTCAGGCAACAATGTTGCATAAATAGAATGGATTGCAATTACAGGCAACCGTGAGGCGTTGACTGTTTTATACGGATAAAGGAAATGTTGCTTCAATGCTTGCACAATACGAAGAATTAAAGGCTCGGGCATTTGTTATTTCCCCCAAATTTGCGCCAGCCAAATAAACGCCCCCGCCCCGGCGTAAGCCGCCAACCACATCTTGATCAGTTTGCCGCTCAGCGTGGCGATCATGAACTTGTGCAACGGCATCCGCAACGCCCCCGCCGCCATGCCTGCCAGATCAAAAAATGGGAGCGGGATGACTGCCAAAATAAAAATCGTCAGCATCCCGTAGCGATCTGTCAATTGATGCAAGCGTTCATACATCTTGGCATGTTCCACAATCGCTTGCCCTGAAAATCCTGCGCCATAGCCGGTGAGCTCACCAAGGGTCGCGCCCGCACCGGCGGCGACCCCGATCCAAAATGGATCGAGCGCGTTCAATCCGCCTGCCATGAAGACCATGCTCAAGGCGGGCGCGGGCAGTACAATCGTTGCGCTGCCGATCACGTTGATCGCAAAAATTCCAACGTAACCGTACTGTTTCAACATACGCACTTCGTGGCGGATCGAATAGACGAAGATCGTAATCGCAATCACGATGATCAACACCGCGATTCGCGCCGCCGTCATTTTCCAATCCGTAGGTTTCTTTTCTACAGAATTCATAAAGGATGAATTATGAAGTATGAAGGATGAAGTCTAACATCTGACATTGTTCATTCTTCATTGTTTCATTGTTCATTGTCTTACTTCCCAATTCTTTCTATCAGTCCCCTCACCGTCGTCTTATCCGTCTCAGTCGGCGCGATGCTTAATGCTTTGTTGGCGTAATCGAGCGCGCGAGTCTTATCACCTTTTTCTAAATATACTTCGGCGAGCGCACGGTTAACTTCCCACACATTAAAGTTCGTGCCAGCCATCTTCAAAATATCTTGATACGTCGCAACCGCCGTATCAAAATTCCCCACCGCTTTCTGCGCCGCGCCCAAACTTACGCGCACGGCGATCTGCCGCGAGAGATCGCCGCCGCGAAACTTCTCGGCGCCGCATCAAAATTCCCCACCGCTTTCTGCGCCGCGCCCAAACTTACGCGCACGGCGATCTGCCGCGAGAGATCGCCGCCGCGAAACTTCTCGGCTTCGATAGATTGTTGAAAAGCCGAGATCGCTTTTTGATAAGCCTCGCGCCGCTTGCCATCGTCTTTTTCTTCGGACGCCAGTTGAGTCCAAATATCGCCGAGCGTGATGTATGTTTCGGTGAGCTGCGGGTCGAGGCTGATCGACCTTTCGATTTTCTTCAACGCATTCGCGCTATCTTTGCGCGCCGCCAGATCGAACCGCGCCGCTTCATTCCACAGCATCGGCGTGTTGGGGCTGAGGGCGAGCGCACTGGCGAAAAATGTAGCCGCGTTGTCAATGCGTATCTTCGCTTCGTTAGGGTCAGTGGTCGTGCGCGACCATTGATATGAGAGTCGTCCCAAATTCGCGCTGTGGTCGGGGTTGAGCGGGTTCAACGCTTGCGCCTTTTCCAATTCTTTCAACGCCACACTTAAGATCGTCTCGCGTTGAATGCGGTCAGCCGTTTGCGTGGACGATTCGAGATACGCCCGCCCCAAATATAAATAGTATTGATCTTGTTCGGGCGCAAGCGCAATCGCTTGTTGATAGATCGGGATCGCCACATCCCAGCGTCGTTGTTGGTCCATCGGCTGCGCCACCTTATACGACATATCCGCTTGGATCGACAGGATGTTAAAAAAGAAACTCGCCACAATCGCTAAGGCAAACGTCAACGGCGCAACGATCCACTGCGCGTTAGATTTAAAATAACGGCTGTGCCATTCCGGAGTTAACGTGATCGCCATCACCGCCATCAAAATAATGATCCACCACACAAAGCGGCTCAACATCGTGTTCGCCATCGTCAACAGAGTCGCCAACTCTTGAATGCTCTTCGGTTGAAAATTCGCCACGCTTGCTAAGCCGTAAGCGTGCAAGATCATAAACGCCAGCCACACCGCGCCCGATCCGCCGAGCGTGATCCACACCGCGCGTTGTTCGTCGCGCCACATCAACGCCGCCGCCAGCCACACAAAACCAAACAGCAGCGCCGTGCCAATGCTCGTCGTCCCCGTCGTTCCGTAAAGCGTAAAGAGCGAAGCGTAGATAATATCTACAGCAGAGTTCAACTGTCTGATGTTGGCGAAATAATCATAAGTCATCGTCACCAGAATTAATCCGCTGATGAAAATTGGAAAAGCGGGCATGAAGAAATTGCCGATACTGCCGCGCGACATTTTTTCTGGATGGCTGCCGCGCTCACGCTTGCGCCGTGACTCAGGGGCTGCCGCCTTGGGTGTGGTGGCGGCATCCCCTTGTTGAACTTTTTTCGGCATCGCCCATCCCACCGCGATCAACATCGCCACGAACATCCAAAAATAAAGTCGAGTCGCCACAATGGCAATGCCAAAATGAATCTCGGTGAAGTGCGCCACAATCGCCGCGATGAGTGAGGCGAGAATGAGCGCGCGCTGCGGATCGATCTCATCCGCCGTGCGGCGTAGCGTGATGAAGGTGAGATACACGAACAACCCGATCAACATGCCAAACGGCAAACCCACACCGAAGTAAGTGCCGCCGCGCCACAGCACCATGATCGTCGCGCCGAGAATGCCGCCGCCGACGTAGAGCGCGATGTAGAGTCGTTTGTCGTGCGCGGCGATCACGCCGAGCCACTTCAATCCAAAATAGATCACGGCGGCGAAGAACGTGAGATAGGCGATCATCCCAACTGCGCCCGTCGTCAACAAGGCGTCGAACGTTTCGTTGTGTGAACGATCTGGCACGGCGTTTTGTTTTTCAAAGTGCGCCAACTCTGGTGAATAAAAAGGACTGAAAGTGACGAGCAACGATTCCGGTCCCGCGCCGATCAACGGACGAATAAAATTAAATGCGTCCACGCGCCCATCGGGGAATTTTGCCGCGTCGTGCGGTAGAGCCATTTGCACCGCGCCGCCCCAGATCAATTCGCGCACACGGCTTGTGCCATCTTGCGATTCAAAGATGCGCCCCAAGCGCCCAAAGCCTTGTGTGGTTCGTAGTGATTCGAGCGGACCGTTTGGAATGTTGAAGATGATCAAAAACAATCCGAGAAGGATAGCAACGCCCAACGCGCTGATGGCGATCCATCTTCGCTTGAACACAAGCGAGAGCAAGACGATCCAGAAAAACATTCCGGCTAACAAACCGAGCCAAGGTCCGCGGCTGCCCGTGAACCACAACGCCACCAACTGCGCGCCGAGTATTAACGTATAGATGAATCCCTGCGCGATGTTGCCGATCAACTTTTCTTTTTCGGTGATGATGGCGCGGTAGTATCCCAGAGTCCGCATCACCGTGAAAGGGATGATCATGATCAGATATGCGCCCGCGAAGATCGCGTTGCCCATCGTGGACGTGATGCGCGTGATCGTATCCTCACCCCACGGCAATGGGTCAAGCAAAAATTTCTGCATGATGCCGTAGACGCTGATCGGCAAACTGGTTAAGATGATCGTCGTGATAATGCGCTCGACTTGTTCTTTGCGTCGGATGTTGACCGCCGCCGCGCCGAAGATCACGATGTAAGAGAGCGTGGTGTATGCGCCTTGCAATCGCGGATACGATCCCCAAAAGGTGGTGCGCGGTGTGAGCGAGAGTAGACTCGAAATTAAATAGGAGGCGAGATAGATCGCCAACGGAATGAGCAACGGAATTCGGCTCCACGACTCCCAACGCCGTCGCGGATTAAATTCCACGATGCTGTTGCGGATGCCGCCTTCTTCGATTAACTTTAATATCCACGCGGCGGCGATGATCAACGCGATGCTTCGCACCAGTGATGTTTTATCAGGTTCAAACACCCGCGCCGAATACGTGTTGAAGAACAACGGCGCCAACACCAACGCCGCCAGCCAACCCGCTTCTAAAACTCCGTTGCAGAAATTACTTAACTTGGTCACTCAGACTTCGTCCTTTAATAATTAAACCTTGCACGCTGATGACGCTGATCTTCACTGATGAACGTTGATTCTTTTTATCAGCGACTTTCAGCGTCATCAGCGATTTCAGCGTTCTGCTTTGTTCCGTATTGTGAAATCAATTTTGCTCCACAACCCATTTATAAACATTTTCAATCCGCTGGATCATCATCGTCTCAGTAAAATCTTTTCGCGCCCGTTCTTGTCCGGCTTCGCCCATTCGCTTCCGCAACGATTCATCGGCGAGTAAATGATTGATCGACTCGGCGAGCGCCGAAGGTGTGCGCGCCGGAGCCACCAACCCGCTCACGTTATGCTGAACCACGTACGACGTTCCCGTTCCCAACTCTGTCGTCACGCATGGCAATCCTGCCGCCATCGCTTCGAGCAGCACCAACCCAAACGCTTCGGATCGCGCGCTTGCCGGTAACACAAAAATATCGGCGCTGCGATATAACGACGGCAACTCTGATTCGGGGACGGTGCCAATGAAGCGAACCTTGTCATTTAAATTAAGTGACGCCGCCAACCGCTCCCACGACTCTCTCATCACTCCATCCCCGCCGATGATCAACTCTGCCTCAATATCGGTCATCGCCTTGAGAAGATCGTCAACGCCTTTGTAGTAACGATGCCGTCCTATAAACAATAACGTCGGGCGTAGAGATTTAACGCGCGGCGGCTTGGCAAAACGTTCTGTATTAATCCCAAGAGGCAGAACCAAACATCGTCGTCCTAAGCGCACCAGCTCGGTGGAAGATACCACATAATTGGGGCTGGTTGCTAAAAGTGAATCGGCGCGGCGCAATACTTGACGCATGAGTGGTTTATAAAGTGCGCCGATGATCCTCTGCCGCACCACATCGCTTTGATAGGTGATCACCGTGCGCCCATGCCCAACTAACCAATGACTCACTTCGCCAATAGGATAAGGGAATTGCAAATGCGTGATGTCGGGCTTCTCTTGCGCGATCAACCTCGGCAGATCAAACGAGAGCGGCGTGCTGGCAATAGTTCGCATCCGCGCCGCGCGGATGACGCGCACCCCGTTGATCACTTCAACGTCATTGCGCTGTTGCGGATGACAGACGATCACGCTCACCTCATGCCCGCGTTTCGCCAAGCCCTCTGCCAACACGCGCAAGTGATTTTCGATCCCGCCTAACACGGGGTAGTAGTCTTTGTAGATGTGAAGGATTTTTATTTCTCACCGTCATTGCGAGCGTCCTTTGCGAAGCAATCTCAATTCTATTTTGTCCAGGGATTGCTTCGTCGCAAAGAACGCTCCTCGCAATGACGCTCCCAATTACAAATCACAAATTACTTGAACTGTTTTCTCCCACGTAAACCGTTTGACCCATTCCAACCCGGCGATTCTTTTTTCTTCGCGGAAGATCGGATCGCGCAAACGTGACACCGCCTGTGCCAG
>JACRLA010000384.1 GCA_016215145.1 Chloroflexota bacterium | reverse complement strand
GGGCAGATCGTCGAGAGCGGCACGCCCGACGAAATTTTTAAATCGCCGAAAGAAGATCGGACGAAATTGTTTTTGTCGCAGGTGTTGTCACACTAACTCTTAAACCCAAACACCGAGTGTCTCGAAGACACTCTGTGTTTGAAACGCGCAGTGAGGTTTTTTGAAAGCCATGAATAAACTCCTCAACGCTTGGGGCATGAGTTACTTACGCGGGTGCGTCTTACAACTCGTCGTCAGCATCCTCGTCGTCACGCTCTCCGTCCCCTGCGTCTTCGCCCCTCTCTACTTCGCCAACAACACGCGCAACAACGCCACCGCCTTTTGGATTATGGTGATCCCGATGAGCGCGTTTGTATTATTGCTCTTGGGTGGATCGGTGGGTGTTGCTACGTTCTTTTTAATGCGTCGCGCCAGTCAACTCGACGAAGCCTTCAAACCGTTGGGGCTCGAAGGCAAAGTGCATCTCACCAACGGGCGGCAGTATCACGGCACGGTGCAAGGTCGGCGCGTAGATATTTATTTTTATCGTGGACCCACGCTGGAGATTTTCGTTGAGGCAAACGTCAAATCACGAATCGGCATTGGGGCGAAGAGTTCAATCGGCGCGGCTGTTGCCGGAATGATTAACCGCCAACCGCTCGAACTCGGTGACGCCGACTACGCCGCCTTTAACATCTACGCCAACGACCCGCAGTGGGCGCGCGACATATTTTCCGACTCAACTTTCAAACAATCTTCTATCCGTCTAGCCACAAATCCAACATCGTACGGACTCTATAACGTGATCATCGCCCCGGGTGGGGTGAAAATTCAACGGCGTTATATTCCCACCAACGCCATCACACCCGAATCGGCGCGCGAATGGATCAACGATTTGATCGCCATCGCCCGCATCGTCGAAGCCCAACCCGCGCCGCAAAAAGTTGAAGAGGAGTCGGCATCGTCGCGCAAGATGCGCGTGGATCGTGACGCCTTCTACCTGCCGTGGATACTCGGCACGATTGGTTTCTTTGTAATGATGGCACTATGCTTCGGCGGGATAATCATCGTATCTCTCGCACTGACAACCGGCAAATAACAAAAAGACTTCCGAAGTCTGAGAGACTTCGGAAGTCTTTTTGTTCCCCTCATTTCCTTTTACTCAACTCTTCCTTCAACCACTTCTTCTCCGCAGGTAAGTTGTAGCAGCGCACACCCGTTGCGTTGTAAATAGCGTTGATGATGGCAGGCGTTGTTGGGATAGAAGCCAACTCACCCACACCTTTCGCCCCATAAGGACCATCCTTCGTCTCTTCTTCAATGAAGAATGAGATCACTTCGGGCGTTTGATCAATAGCGGGCAAATGACATTTGTGCAACGAGTCGGTTTGCACGTAGCCATCTTTCATCACAAAGTTTTCCTGCAATGCCATGCCCATGCCCATCGAGATACTGCCCTCCACTTGTCCTTGTAACGCCAACGGATTCATCACCCGCCCCACATCGTTAGCGGCGATCACTTTCAGTAATTTGGTTTCGCCCGTCTTCACGTCCACTTCAACGAGTGCGGCTTGTGCGCCAAAGCCAAAGGCAAAGTGATGATATTGCGGCACCATCGGCGCGACGTATTGATAGCTAACCTTCGGCATACGCCCTTCGCGTCGCGCAGTCTTCACTACTTCGTTGAGTTCAACACTGTGACCGTTGCTCCGTACTTTGCCGTCTTCAAAAATTAAAGAGTCGGGCGCAGCATCTAACATTTCCGCCGCCGTTTGACTCAACAGTTTGCGAACTTCTTTGCTGGCATAGCGCGCCGCATTGCCCGTCACGTACGTTTGGCGTGAGGCAGTCGTCGCGCCGCCGTCTAAAGTTAAATCGGTATCAGAAACTAAGACGTCAATTTTTTCGTAAGGCACGCCCAACTCTTCGCTCACCACTTGCGCCAACACGCCCACCAAATTTTTGCGGCGAATCTCCAACGGCGAAATTTTCAACGCTTCCGCCAACACATCCATCTGACTCTCCATCGCAAAAATACTTTGCGTCACACCGAACCCGCGAAACGCTCCGCTAGGCACATTGTTGGTGTACATGGCATACGTGTTGACGACGACGTTTAGAATTTCGTGCGGACCGGCGGCGTGCGTCGTGGCGCGCAGCATCACATGATTACTGAGACTGGCGTACGCGCCGCCGTCGCCATAAATCTCAACTTCGTGCGCGACGAGCGTGCCATCTTTCTTCGCGCCCGTTTTCATTTTGATGATCGTCGCGTGCCGTTTGGGATGCACCATTAACGACTCGGTGCGACTCAACACCATCTTCACCGGTCTCTTGGTGTGGGATGCCGCCAACGCCGATAGCACCTGCACCGTTACATCTTCTTTGCCGCCAAACCCGCCGCCGATTAAACAGTTGATGACTCGAATGCGATCTTGCGGCACGTTTAAAGTTGCGGCAATCTGATCACGATCATTAAATGGAATCTGCCCGCCGCAATATACGGTGAGACGACCATTTGCCTCAGGCATCGCCAACGCCGCTTCGGGTTCGATGAAGGCGTGTTCAACTGTTTGCGTTTTGTATTCGCGCTCAACGATCACATCGGCTTCGGCAAAACCTTTGGCGAGATCGCCCGACTCTAAATGGAAGTGCGCCAGGAAATTTCCGTGTTCGTGTTTTTCGTGAATCTTTGGCGAGTCGGCGCGCGCGGCTTCTTTGGGTCCGGTGACGACGGGCAGGGGTTCGTAGTCGGCTTCAATTAAGGCTAACGCCGAGTCGGCAACATCTTCCGATTCGGCAACCACGAGAGCGACGGCATCCCCCACGTAGCGAACTTTGTCGTAGCACAACACGGGCCAATCAATCTCATGCACGCCCGAATCTTTTCTCCCCGGAATATCATTAGCGGTTAAAACCGCAACTACGCCCGGAAGTGTTTTTGCTTTGCTCGTATCTACTTTCAACAATCGCGCGTGCGGGTATTTGCTTCGCAAGGCTCGCGCATACAACATGCCTTCAACATAAAGATCGTCGGCGTAGATTCCTTTGCCTGTTACTTTGTCCACGGCATCGGGGCGCGGCAGAGGACGACTGATGGCTTTGAGAGGCTGCTTCACCGCAGGCAACGGCGGCACCGTTTGCCCCGCCGCTTGCTGCACGGCGCGGATGATGGCGTTGTGTCCGGTGCATCGGCAGAAATTAAATTGATGCGCTTTATAAATTTCTTCGAGCGTGGGGTTTGGATTTTGATCGAGCAACGCTTTGGTCGCCATGATGAAGCCCGGCGTGCAGAAACCGCATTGAGTCGCGCCCTGATCAATATATGCTTTTTGAATCGGATGAAGATCGCCATTTGCTAAACCTTCAATGGTGATGATGCTGGCGTTCTCGGCGCGCTTCATCGGCACCAGACACGAGCGCACCGCTTCGCCATTTTTGATCACCATGCAACTGCCGCAGTGTCCGCTGCCGCAACCGTCTTTCACTCCGGTCAGGCGCAGTTGATCGCGCAGCACATCCATGAGCAGAGTCTTCGGCGAAGCGGTGACGTGATGCGTGTGACCGTTAACGATAAGCGTGTATGTTTGCGAGTCAGACATAGCAATTTCCTTTAACAGCGATATGCAATTGTGAGTGAGTATGAGTCTTCAGCGCTTTTCGATGAGGCGGGGATGCCTCAACGCCGGGGCGCGTCCGCCGCGCGCCGACTGATGACCGAAGATGGAAAGATTGTAGCACACCGTGTTAAACTACGTCGTGACAAACTTCATTGAATCTTCATCTCTTCTGCATATCTTTACGCCATACTTGCTCGCAATTACAGGAAAAAAAGGAGATCACTATGTTCAAAAAAATAATTCTCGGAATTACGATCAGTTTAGTGGTGAGCGGATGTGTGGTCACCGGCGCATTTCAAAAGGTGACGCCGCCAACCGCTATCCCAACGCTCACCCCCGCTTCAGCAGCGCCCACTACCTCGGCGACTAAAGCGGCTGTCAATCAAGTAGCATTAGGCGGCAAGCAAAGCGGCGAGTTGCTAGTTTGGATCTACGGCAACCCCAACCCACCCATTCGCGGCGCAAATACTTT
>JACRLA010000383.1 GCA_016215145.1 Chloroflexota bacterium | reverse complement strand
TGTGGGCTACCAAAACGTGATGTTCGATACGATGGCGATACACTGGGGGCCAAAATGATTCTTCAACCGTATTCCGTATTGCGTAATGCGTATCACACCACGGAATACGAAATACGCATTACGTCATGAAGAGACTCATTGTTGGAATAACAGGCGCCTCAGGCGTCATCTACGGCATCCGCGCCCTCGAAATGTTGAAGGGCAGCGAGATCGAGTCGCACTTGATTCTGAGTCCCGCCGCCAAAGCCACCATCGCTCAAGAGACGGATTACAAAGTGAGTGACGTGATCGCGCTCGCATCTGTCAACCATGATCATCGTGATGTGGGGGCGAGCATCGCTTCGGGATCATTTATCACGATGGGGATGCTCATCGCACCATGCTCGATCAAGACTCTTTCGGCAGTTGCCAATTCTTTTTCCGCCGATCTCATGGTGCGCGCCGCCGATGTGTGCCTCAAAGAAGGCCGCTCGTTGTTGCTCATGGTGCGTGAGACGCCGCTTCATCGTGGGCATCTTCGCCTCATGGCACAAGCCGCTGAATCGGGCGCGATCATTTTTCCGCCCGCGCCTGCGTTCTACAGCAAACCAAAAACGATTGATGACATTGTAAACGGAACAGTAGGCAGAGCATTGGCAAGACTCGGAATTGAGAATGAGGCTTATACTAAATGGGCGGGGATGAAAAATGAAGAATAACAAAGAGTGAAGGAATGTTGACTACATGATCCAACCAAATTCATTAATCAAAATGTTCAACTACAACGGAGAGTTGATCAACAAGCAAACGACGGGCATGACCCATGAAGAAAGTTTGTTGCAGTTGCCCTTTGAGGCAAATTGCCTCAATTGGGTATTGGGTCACATCATTTCATCACGCACATTTCCTTTACGCTACGTAGGTGAGCAACCCGTTTGGACAGACACACAACGGGCGCGTTATCGCAACGGCTCGGCAAACATTATGAGCGATGACGAAGGTGTTGTGAAGTTGAAAGTGCTGTTGGAGACATTCAATCTTTCACAAGAGCGTCTGCTCAATGGCTTGCGCCGTGTGAGCTACGACGATATGTGCCGCCCCTCAGGAAATGGAGAGAACACCATCGGAGACAGTTTGGTATATTTTCATTTCCATGAAGCTCATCACATCGGTCAGATAATTTATCTCGCGCAATTCGCGGGCAAGAAGGGCGTTTGGATTTCATAAGATGATGAGGAACTATGAACGATCAACTTCTCTCCAAAATTCGCGTGTTCCTCGTCCACCACTCTACACTTACGCTTTCTACCGTTAACGTTGATGGCAAACCACAATCATGCCCATTATTTTTTGCATGTGACGATGACACGCTGATCTTTTTTTCGAGTCCTAAGAGTCGGCACAGTCTCAATGTTAATGCGAATGACAAAGCGGCAGTGACCGTACATAACGAAACATGGAATTGGGAAGAGATCGCCGGTATGCAAATGGAAGGTGAAGTGCATCTCATTCCTGTTGGGCACGCCCGCGATCATGCCTGGGAGATTTACAAGAAGAAGTTTCCCTTCGTGGTCGAGTTCGAAGCCGAAGTCTCGCGCAGTGAGTTGTATCGCTTCACGCCAAAGTGGATTCGGTTGATTGACAACAGTGTAAGTTTTGGATATCGAGAAGAAATTAGGCTAGAATAAGATTGGGAGAATGAAACTATGATACGCGATCTCACTATTCAAGGCTATCGGTGCTTCAAGGGCTTTCACGTTGACGGTCTAGCGCGAGTCAATTTGATCGTCGGGCAAAATAATAGCGGGAAGACTAGCCTGTTAGAAGCAATTTACCTGTTAGCTAGACAAGGTATTCCCCAAACTTTGATTGAAGTGCTTTTCAAAAGAGGGGAAATCATTCAGCAAAATGGAGGAGGCGAAAAAAGAACTTTCTATCGCTCAAACTACCAACCTCAACATATTTATCATGGCTATGAACCAAAGGTAGGGCAATCTATCAAAGTCCTTTCTAACAAAGAAGATACTTTGGGCTTAGATATCGCACTAAGTCTTTCCCGAAGAATTGATGTGCAAACTTTTAAAGATTTACCCGCGTTCTCGATTAAGTATCTTTCAGGCGAGTCTTTCGTCATTACTGTAGATGAAATGGGAGATATGCAAGTTATCCCAGCTAACGAGCCATCTTATAGTTTCACTCCTCCCAAATACAACCATCACTATATCACTACAAGTCGAGTTAACTTGCTTGAACTGGGTGACCTGTGGAGCGAGATAACTCTCACGACTAAAGAAGAAGCTGTTATTCAATCGCTTCAAATTCTCGATCAGAATGTTGAGCGTCTTGCTTTTAGCACCAAAAGGGATGCTGTTACAACAGGGGTTTTGCTTAAACTCAAGAGTCGCCACGAGCCTGTGTCTTTATCAAGTATGGGAGACGGGATGCGGCGTATTTTAACTTTAGCTATTTCAGCTGTAACTTCTGAAAACGGGGTGTTGTTAGTTGATGAGGTTGATACTGGGCTTTACTACAACACCCAATTTGATATGTGGCGATTGCTTATTGAAACCGCCCAACGCCTCAACGTCCAAATCTTCGCTACCACGCATAGCCTCGATTGCGTGCGCGCATTCCAAGAAGCGTTATCACAATCAAGCGATCCATCATCCGGATTACTCTTCCGTTTAAGTTTAAGAGATAAAACAGAGATACACCCGGTTCTATACAACGCAGACGATTTAGCGATTGCCATCCATGAAGATATTGAGGTGCGCTAATGAGGGGAGCATCAGTTTATCAACTCTTGGTTGAAGGCAAAGATGATGTCAAAGTTATTGGCGCATTATGTGCGAAACATACTTTGCCCAATGTTATCAATATTGAAACTCCTAAGGATGAAGGGATTGAAGCGTTACTTAGGCAATTACCTATCAAACTCCGTGAAGAAAATTGGCGCACATTGGGCATTGTTGTAGACGCTGATCAAGATATATCAGCACGATGGCAAGCAGTTAAAGATCGTCTGGCAGCAAACGGTTATGCAGACATTCCATCATCCCCTCCACTAACAGGTTGGATTTCGTCTACCCTGCCGAAGCGGGTCGGCGTGTGGCTTATGCCCGACAACAGGAATTTGGGGATGCTTGAAGATTTTGCGCGGCATCTCATTCCCAACAACGATCCTCTTTTACCTAAAGCCGAAAAGGTTTTGAGCGAAATCGAATCGGAAAAATTTAACCGTTACTCTCTGGTTCATCGCCCCAAAGCATTAATCCACACTTGGCTTGCCTGGCAAGAAAAACCCGGTATGCCAATGGGTCAAGCCATTACCGCCCAAGTTCTTTTGCACAACGCTGAAATTTCAAACTCGTTCATCGCTTGGCTCAAGCGACTCTTTGATCTTCCCGCGTGACGACTCACTCCCCCAAAGCCGCCCTACGTGGCGAGCCTTCCTACGTCTGGCGCGCCGGGCAAGAACGCCGACTCAAAATGATTCGTGATCATCTAAACCCTTCGGGTCTCAAAGACCCGAAGGGTTTTAGGATTCTCGAAAACGGCTGCGGCGTTGGCATGTACATCGGCAAGTTAAAACAGTTCACGCCGTGGGTGTTTGGTCTGGAATACGAATCGGATCGCGCGATTGAAGCGGGGAAACTTAATTCGCCTTCGCTGGTGGTATGCGGCGCGGGCGAGAATCTTCCTTACCCTAACGATTCATTCGATGTGATTCTCTCCAACGAAGTGATCGAGCATGTGCAAGATGATGCGCTGTGTATTCAAGAGATGGTGCGCACGCTTAAACCACAAGGGCGCATCGTCCTCTTCTGCCCCAACCGTTGGTATCCGGTGGAACAGCACGGAATCTATTGGGGCGAGAAATATATTTTCGGAAACATTCCTTTGGTAAACTACCTGCCAGATTTCTTACGCAACAAACTCGCCCCACACGTCCGGGTATACACAGGCAAAAGGTTGAGGAAACTATTCGGCGGTAGCCCGGTGAGGATCGTGCATCATTCCATCATCTACGGTGGTTACGACAACATCATCACGCGGCTGGGTGTGTTCGGCAAAATCATCCGCGCTGCGTTGTACATTTTTGAAAATACGCCGTTGCAAATTTTGGGCTTGTCGCATTTTGTGGTGATAGAAAAAACTTAAACAAAAAACGGGTTTCTCCAAGAAACCCGTTTTTTTATCGTTACTCTTACGGTTTGGGTGTCGCCGTCGGCTTCACCTTGCCTTTGTTCTCACCGCGAATCTCTTTCGCCGCTTTCTGAAATTCGCGCGTTGCCTTGGCTAACGTCTGCTGCGCGTCGCGCAAACTCTTGGTCAGGTCGGTCACTGTTTGCTTCGCCAGATCACGATCTGTTATGTTGCCGCTGTCATCAAAACCGGGATGGGTGTCGAAGAGTTTTTGCGCCGCATCGTAAGATACTTGCGCTTTGGCAACCTCACTCGTGAATGTCGCCAATGCCGCTTCGGCTTTGGTGGTGTCTTTGCCTTTGCTCTTCGCATCGGCAATCGTTTCTTGCGCCTTCGTCACCACGTCATTCGCCTTCGCCAAGTTTGCTTTCATCTCCGCCAGATTCTTCTTGACACGCTCCAGAAGTTTTTCGCCGTAATTCTCTTTACCGCCGGGTTTGGTCGGCGCGGTGGGCGTGGTGGGCGTGGTGGGCGGGTTCGTGCCTTGCGCGTAAGTGGCGCTGGGCATCGCAAAAATTCCTACTGACGCAATCGCAACTGCTAAAACACCTGCTACAACTTTCGAATAAATTTTTGTGTTCATGTTTGATCTCCTTATCATAAGGTAATGAACACACTTTAGCGGCGGCAAGCTAGGGGCGCATCGCAGATATGTAAAAAGATTGCTAAACCCGCGCCGATTTATGGAGAGACTATGAAGAAGAGTACCTTCTTACCACTTCAATTTATTTCGCAGAAGGCGATCCACGACCCAATCGGGAGCCGCTTGCCGCAACCACATTCGCACACCCGTTGAAGATGGGATCGCGTAACGCGCGCGCGGATTCTTTTGATCCAAAATCGACTCGATCAACTTCGCAAAATCTTCTACGGGGAAGCCGTCTCGTTCCATTGCTACCGTCATCTTTGTCACCGCCTTCACCAGCGGCTTATAGTCGCCGAGATCAATCCCCTGTCGCTTCATCTCTTCAAAGGCGCGTTCCTTCGCCGTCTTCCAAATCGGAGTCGCGCTCGCGCCGGGTTCGACCACCACCACTTTGATTCCAAACGGCGCAACTTCCACGCGCAGCGCATCACTGATCGCCTCTAACGCAAATTTGCTTGCCGCGTACGCCCCCAAATTTGGATAAGCAATTTTTCCGCTCACACTCGTCACGTTGATGATCGTGCCTTTCGCTTTTCGGATCAAGGGCATCACCGCTTGAGTCACTGCTATATGAGCAATAGTGTTGATCTCTAACTGCGCCCGCAAATGACTCAACGGCAAAAGTTCAATCGGCATGGGGTACGACGTGCCAGCATTGTTGATTAAGGCATCCAGGTGAGGAGCAGAGTCGGCAACACTTTTGCCCAACGCTTTCACTTGATCATCATTTGTCACATCGCAAAGAAAAACCGATAACCGATCACTCGATGACTGTTCACCCGCCTCTTTCAGCAAGCTCTGTTTATCTTCCTCTTTCCGCACCGTCGCCAACACGCGCCAGCCACGCTTAAGCAAATGCAGAGTCGTCACCCGCCCAAAACCTGTCGAACAGCCTGTTATCAAAATTGTTTTATTGTTCATTGCCTCATTGTTCATTCTTCATTGTCTCATTGTTCATTGTTCATTTGTATTATACTGTTCGCAAGAAAGGAATTGCGCCATGAGCAACCACCCCACCCACATTGATCACATTCTGCTGTTCTGCACCAGCCCCGACTATGCGCGCGAGTTTTACGAAAAAACTCTCAACTTCAAGATCGATCACGTCGAAGGCGACGTAACGTATTTGCATTTGGGTGAGACCAAACTCATGCTCTTTCCCATCGGCGGCGACAAAAGCTGGCTCGCCGATGAAAGCACATTAGGGCGCGGCGTCCGCATTTATTTTTCCGTTCCCGATGTAGACGCGCTGGCGAAGCACGTTCAATCAACCGGCGCGCGCATCTACAACCACGATGACAATTCGATCATCAAAGAACCCATCACCCGCGCCTGGGGCATCCGCGAGTTTGGCATTGTGGACCCGGATGGTTATCGGTTGTATTTTGCGATGAGGGTGGAAAAGTAACCGCCTCATGCCCTCCCCCTCCTTCATCATCTCCCGCCGCCGCGCGCGCCGCGAAGAATCAGAACGTGGACTAACACAAGTCTGGCGCACGCTTTCTACTTTTGCATTGACGTTTGTCAGCGTCGCACTCATCGTCGTCATCGGCGCGGGGATTGCCTTAGCGCAGGCGTATTCAAGTTACATCGCCGACTTGCCTTCGGCAGATCGTTTGCAGAAAGCATTTAGCTCTTCATCCAGCAACGAATTTTTTCAGACCACCAAACTTTATGATCGCACTGGCACTGTGTTGCTGTACGAAGTAATCGATCCGCGCGCTGGAGATCGGCAGTGGATGAGCATTGGCAAAATTCCGAAGCACTTCATCAACGCCACCATCGCCAGTGAGGACAAAACTTTTTATACCAACCCCGGTTACGATCTCGAAGGTATCCTTCGGGCGTTTGTTTCCAATGCCAGAGGCGGCTCCACGCAAGGCGGCAGCACCATCACCCAGCAACTCGTCAAGAACGTCATCATCCCCGCCGACGAACGCGCCGTGCAATCGTACGAACGCAAACTGCGCGAAGTGTTGATCTCTGCCGAAGCGACGAACCGCTACAGCAAAGATCAAATTTTGGAGTGGTATCTCAACACAAATTTTTACGGCAACCTTGCCTACGGCGTGGACGCGGCGGCGCGGGTCTACTTCGGCAAATCGGCGAGTGAGCTGACGCTGGCGGAGAGCGCGCTGCTCGTCGCCATTCCGCAATCGCCGACGATCACGCCCATCAGCAAACCCAAAGAATCAAAAGCGCGGCAAGAAATTATTTTAGACGTCATGTCGCGTGAAGGATTCATCACCGCGTCGCAAGCGCAAGCGGCGAAGCAAGAAGATGTGTTGAGCAAAATCAAATCGCTCGACACGCGCTTCAACGTGCGCGCGCCGCACTTCAGTGTGTATGCTGTCAACGATTTAGTTAAATTAGTCGGAACAGATTTAACCTATCGCGGCGGACTCAAAGTGATCACTTCGATTGATCTCAACTTGCAAGATCAAGCGGAGTGCGTCGCCAAATCGCAAGTGCAGCGTCTCTCTGGAAACAACCCGAATGCCGCCGCGCCCACCGCCAGCGGCAAAGCGTGTGAAGCCGCCGCGCTGCTTGCGCCGCCACGCGCCGGTGAGGCGAATGTGAATCACGATGTCTCGAATGCGTCAGTGGTGATGATCGATCCGCGCAACGGACAGGTGTTGGCGATGGTGGGCTCGATTGATTATTGGAACGCGGCGATCAACGGAAAATTTAATGTCGCCGCCGACGGCAAGCGGCAGCCGGGTTCGTCCTTCAAACC